>JAGLRT010000017.1 GCA_023136155.1 Methanosarcinales archaeon | reverse complement strand
CCGCCTATTTCCGATTCGTCTATACTGCCTTTGAAGGGCGGGTTGGCCAGCACAACTGTATAGTGATTTTCTTCGTCATAGCGGGCTGACAGGGTGTTGATTTGCTTGATGTGTGGGTTGTTGATGCCGCACATCATGAGATTCATGTGGGAAATGCGGCTCATGGTCTGGAGGGGGTTTGAGATGCCTCCACTCCAGAATTTGTCCCAGAGCTGGTTGATCTTGGATTTGAGGGTTGTGTCTAGCATTTGTGTTCACCATTTTGGATTGTTATTTTGCAGTTTAATTTTATTTGTTATATTCATACTTCCTTTACTTTGCGTCCTTCGCGGTCTTTGCGGTGTGCTTTTTCTTAATTCACCGCAAAGGGCGCAAAGACCGCAAAGATTGTGCCAGACTGGTATGTAATGCTAACACCGAACTTTTTACAGCCAAGTTATTTGAGATAGTTCTTGTATTCTTTCAAGTATCTCCTGAAAAACCATTGTAAGAATATATTATCGTCCTGTTTGGTCTGGGACCTCTCAAGTGCATTGTAGTACCCTGTCCTTGTTTCATAATGTATATTGAGCATGGGGTAGCTGTGCCTGTGTAGCACGTGATTCATCATGAGCCTGCTGATTCTTCCGTTGCCGTCAGCAAAGGGGTGGATCGTCACTAGTTTCAAGTGGACAAGGGCTGCCAGTTCCACTGGGTGCATGCTGTTCGTGTTCTTATTGTACCATTTGAAATAGTCCATGAGTAACGGTTGTATTTCTGCCGGGAACGGGGGCATGAACTTGCTTCCTGAGATGGCTACCTGGTGCGACCTGATGAGCCCGGCAATGTCAGCTTTTGTGTCCTGGAAGAGTTTTTTATGGAAATACAATATGGCATTGAAGGACAGGTCATTTTTGTAATCGAGCATTTCGAAGAATGTATTCCTGTGGCTTTCGGTTTCTTTTACGTCGCTTAAGGGGCGGACAGCAGGGGTTATGCCTTTTTCAAGGAGGTCTGCTGTTTCCCTGAGTGTGAGGGTTGAGCCTTCGATGCGGTTGGTGTCATAGGTAAACCTGATGGCGAATGTTTCCATTTCTTTTTTCCTTGCTGTGGGGGGTGTTCTTTGTGATTGTTCCTGAAATTGCGCGCGTATCCGGTCGAATTTGTCAAACCAATGCACTTTGTAGACTTCTGACAAGAGCTGTTGCTTTAGTTCTTCGATGTTTTTGGGTAGTGTTCTTCCCAGGTATTTTTCTTTTTTGTGTACTTTGCCGCCCTCTCGGTAGCTGTGCTCAAGGTAGTAGTATTGCTCTTTTCCGACTGTCTTTTTCCTGATGGTTGGCATTATATACAATTACCCCTACACATTGATAATAATTTGGTTTTTTATAAATATGTAGGGGTAACAGCGAGTTATGTGGTTAATTCTTTCCCTTCTGTGTTGGTCACCCTAAACCAAAACAACCAGCAAAAAGTGTCACCCATCACCCATACTCGCCGCACCCTTACAATCCTCAATACAAACCCCACACCCGGTACACTTCCCAGGGTCCACCACAGGTTTTTCCATCAAAAATACATTAATCTTCCTGCGTGTAATTGCACCCACCCTGCTTGCATACATCAGGCAGCGGGCACATAGGTGAATTATCGCATTGGTCAGGGTCTATATAAGCTACTTTTTTAGCCATATTATAACTCACTCCCGCAGTCTGGAAAACACTAACAGGTAATGGTACGGTCCAGCTTCCTTTGTCTCCACCAGTTCGAATCCATTAAGCCGCAATATTTCAATCACATCCAGTTCAGAAAACCGATGATCCACAGGCGGTCCCATCGGTGTCTCCTCCTTTTTCCAGTCTACCACTGCCAGTATGCCGTCACTTTTCAAGATCCTCAAGACTTCTTTTAGTGCCTTGGCGTGGTCATCAAGTTCATGGAACACATTGGACATGAATACCACATCAGCAACTTTTTCAGCCAATGGAAAACTGGACTCGTCAGATCTCAAAGGCTTGAGATTAATAATGTTATCAGATTTAGCCCTGCTCCGTATAGCTTCCACCATCTCATCCAAGATATCCAGGGCATACACTTCACTCACACGTGCGGCAGCCGGTAGTGCGAAATACCCGGTACCTGCACCGACATCCACAAAAACAGAGTTTTCATTCAGTTCAAGCATATCCAGAATGGCCTCGGGATTAAGGAATTCCTTGCGCCCCGGATCATCCAGCACAGCAGCTTTTTTCGCATCGAATTTATGTGACATGTAAATCTCCTTGCAGTATTACAGTCATCCATAGTATAAATCAAATCGCATGGTTTTGTAAAAACTGCACTAGACCGATTGCAACCAGCAGTCAAACACGTTATATCATATAGGATATTACCTCCCATATCATGCGTATATCCTACCTCGCTCTTTCAGATTCTCGATGCACAGTGCAGGTATCAGGGTGTAACTTCAAGTGCCGGGGCTGCTTCAGTAAAGAACGGCACTGTGGAGGTGTAGAAATATCCCCGGCACGCATAGCCGAACAAATACCGGCATGCACGGAAGTGATGCTGGCAGGAGGCGAACCTACCATTGACAGGGAGGGGCTGCTATCGCTAATACACGAACTGGACGGGCACAAAGTTATCCTTTCCAGCAACGGACACTGTCTGGATAAGGCACTACTGAAAAATCTTGCAGGCATTACAATCCACATAGACCTGAAAGCACTGGACCCACAACTACACAGGTGGTATACGGGTAAGAATAATGGCAAGGTACTGGAAGCAATACAATTGCTTTATGACCTGGGATTCGATTTCGAGGTAAACACAGTCTATGTCCCATATGTTGTGGATATCGACGAGATCGAGCACATTGCAGCATTTTTATCAAACATCGGCAATATAAGGTACAAGATCATACGCTACGTACCAGTGGGCGGCTTTTCCCGAAGACCGATGCCAGAGGAGATATGTGCTGCTGTCAAAGCTGCCCGTAAGTATCTCGGTAATGTTTCCAGTTCAATAGAGAACCGTAGCCATCCCACACGTAGGCAGGTTGTACTGCCAGACCCATAATCCTCCCACTGTAATACTTTCACTCCGCTCTTGGCTTTAATATATTACCTAAGCAGTCAATCCATGATTGTACAATAAGTACGGGAAGGAATTGCAACTATCACTCTTTTTCCGTCATTATATTCCTTCCCACTCCCCTCAATGATTTGTCACTCTTTCAACAGGTTCCTGTATGACTTCTCAATCAGGTCATCCACCTGGGCACCGTGCTCCTGAGCCACTAATATCCCCAGCACCTCAATGGTGAACAACCCCGCAGTCTCATTGCGTTTCTTATTGATACTCGCAACAATCTTTTGTTTTTCAAGCCCGGTATTGGCCATTATCCTATCAACTATCTGTTCGAACACTTCTTTTTCCTGGAATACAGACGCATCAGGCTTAAATCCCATCGGGATTTCCACATCTTCCAAATTGAACAGTGCCTTTAGCATCCCCTCATCCCTGGCTATGATACCATTATCCACAGCTGCCTGCACAAAAGCCTTAGCAATACCAGGTTTGAACCAGTTAAGATCCATGGACAGTGCCATTACAAATTCACTCTCTTTTAAGTAATCAGTTCCCTTGCGCTTAAAAGGCTGGGCAGCGGTGAATAGTATATCGCTCATAATGTTACCTACAAAATACCTTCACCAGTAATGATAAGTTCTACTGACTGCCCTTCTTCCCTTGAGCGGTGTTTTATCAGGATGGCCCGACGCCTGTTATTACCTGTCTTCTCCATCTTGATTATGGTCTTAGAAAGGTGTTCCATGAGGTTGCCACCCAGAGGACAAACCCCTCCGGTTTTGGTATCTGTGTAGACCTGGTTCGTGATAACAACTGTCATATCGAATTTTCGTGCCAATCTGTGAAGGCCTGCTATCTGTTCCACCAATTTACGCCTCACACTCGCATTTCCTTCATCGTCTGGTGACAATCCGAACCTGTAAAAGAGAGTGGCAGAATCTACGATTACCAAGCCGATACCGGTATTGGCTAGTTTTTCTACATCCACCACTGCAGAATATTGCTGCTGGAAATCCTTTGGTTCATAGATGATAAGGTCTTTTGCAAGCTTTTTTGCATCATTTTTAGCCATCTGGCTGAACCGTTCAGCTGAGAAACCTTCGGTATCAATTATCACAACCCTTTCCCCGCCCCTGATACAATGTACTGCAAGCTGTGTGCAGATATTTGTCTTGCCAGTGCCGGATGCACCGTAAACCTGCGTGATTATACCACGTTCAATGCCTCCTCCAAGCATTGTATCCAGTTTATCACTTCCCGAGGGCATTCGCTTATCCTTTGCGCTATTATTTTCATTATCGTCATGGCTATGTGCTGTCAGTGTTAATACCCCAATTTTTTATTATAGGTCGTTAACCGTCAATATAGAAATTCTCTCAGTCTGCTCCATCTCAATTTCCGATTCACCGGTCAGTATCCAGCCTTTTTTAGCAGGCAGGGCATCCAGGTACAATATCATTATATTCACGTCATCGGATGTAGGCGTATCAAGATATTTTATCAGTACACTGTCAACGCCATTGTCAGCAAATGCATCAAAAACATGAGTTACCCCGGCAGCATCAATAAATTGGATGTCCCTGAATATCCTGTACCGTCTCAATTTGTTCAGTGCCAGTTCCATCAGTTCCTGTGGTGATTCTCCGTAGATAATACCTGCCTGATCCGTGGGTTGTTCAGTTTCATCGGTCAGCAATGTAGTATCGACTGGCAGGTCTAATAATTCTCTGAAAAATGAATCCGGTTCAAGCCGTACAAACGTTTCATCTGCTATTAAATAGACCGAAATAATTTCGCCAATAGTGCCAGGTGTCAGAGTGCCATTTTTCAGTACTGCTTCCTTTATCCTGGATGTTAAGGTATCAGTAAAATCCTTTATATCATTAAGAGGTATCCGTATGGCCATTCTCTTATGCGGTCCTCTTTCATAAACTTTGAACCCGAACTCCCGTTCAAGTTCATCTTTCATACTATTGACAATAAGCTGCACATTACTCCTATCACCTACCAGGTCTTCAATAAGATTGCTTTGCACTTTTACAGATTTCCTGCCTGTCACCATCACTACAGAATCAAGGTACCGAATATCTTCGATATCCATTTCCAGTAGCAAATCTTTTATACTGTTTATAATATCTGAACCCTCTGACGGTGCCTTGAATTCCAGTATCCATTCACCGTTTACTCTTACGGTTCTGGATTGATGTGATTCGCTTACTACATCCTTTAAATTATTTAACTGGTTATTTTTCAAATCGAACACCTAAGTGAATGAAACTTGTGCTGTGATAATGAATATTGATGTTAATAATATAGAAATAGTTTATCTAAAAGTATTGGCTCTTCCTGCAACACAGGAAGAGCCAGAACAATTATGTTGAACAAAGATTAAATGCAAGAATTAACGTGACACATGTTGATTTGCATATCTTTTTATAAGTAAAATATCT
Organism: Methanosarcinales archaeon; assembly: GCA_023136155.1. GTDB lineage: Archaea > Halobacteriota > Methanosarcinia > Methanosarcinales > Methanocomedenaceae > Methanocomedens_B. The sequence goes on along the minus strand of JAGLRT010000017.1, from coordinate 12,827 downwards.
TAATAGCAGTATCCAAACATTAGAGGAATGTAATGAGAATCAATGCATTTACTGTGGAAGACATCCCACTGATTACAAAAGACCATAATATTGCCAAAATCATTTGTAGCCTGGCACAATTAGATGAAAATGATATAGTTGTGGTTGCCTCAACAATTGTTTCTAAAGTTGAAGGCAGGATAATTGACCCTGAACAGATTACCCCTACACTTGAAGCTATCAGAATCTCAAAACAGACAGATAACGACCCAAAGTTCGTTCAGGCTGTACTTGATGAGTGTACAGAAGTCCTTCTGGAATCACCTATCTTCCTGGTGCGTCACACAAGCGGTAATATTTGCATTAACGCCGGAGTTGACGAGTCCAATGTTGAGAATGGACTGTTACTGCTGCCGACCGACCCTGATGAAAGTGCAAAAAAGCTTAAAGATGACATTTTTATGCTTACCAAAAAACATGTCAGTGTGATAATCACCGATACCAATGGCAGGGCGTTCAGGGAAGGACAGACTGGCATTGCACTGGGAGTGGCAGGTATCAACACTCACCATGATTGGCGGGGGAGTAGTGACCTTTTCGGCACTATATTGGAAGTGGCCAATGAAGCAGTGGTGGACGAGATTGCAGGATTTGCCAACTGCATGATGGGTGAGGGGAATTGGGGTACACCGGTGGTAGTGATAAGAGGGTTTGAACTATTGTCAGATGGTGATGGTATGAATGCAATGTACCGCCCACCCGAGACCGATATTATCAGTAATGCACTGCAAAATTATAAATGGCGTCCTTAGATATGTCATTGCCTTGAAGCCCAGGCAGAGGCTATAAACTCGCGAATTAACTTAGCACCCAATAGTGCAGTGTTACCGCTGTCGAACTGTGGTGCAATCTCGACAAGGTCGAAACCTATACTTCGGGGGGCCAGTTCGTGTATTAAAGACAGTACATGGCGGTCCGTGAGACCGAAAGGTTCAGGCGTACCCAGTGCAGGGGCAAAGGCCGGGTCGATAGCATCCATGTCCAGTGATAGATACAGGTGTCTTGCATCAAGCTTCCCGTTCAGTTTGTTGAGAATGAATGCAATACCATTTTCCACTACCAGGTCAGCCGGGTAATAGGTAATATCCTGTGCTTTTGCCAGTGAATATTCATCTTTTGTGCCGCTTCTTATTCCGATTGAAACATATCTGCCAGTCACATCTTCAATAATATGGCGACTAACACAGGCATGACTGTTTACCTCGCCTTCATATTCGTCTCTTAAATCGAGATGGGCATCCAGCACCACTACACCCATATCATCGAACTTTTTTTTTGATGCTTTGACACACGGTAAAGTGAGGGAATGCTCCCCACCCAGCATTATGGGTATTTTACTGTCCTTTAATATAGTACTGACCGTTTTCTCAACATCAATTAAAGCTTGCTCAACATTATGTTTCTCTTTGATTTCCACATCTCCCATATCATGGAATGGGATGTCGGAAAGGTCTATGTCAAAATTGAAATTGTACGTTTCAAAGTTGTACGAAGCTTTTCTTATAGCATCGGGAGCTTGGTGGCTCCCCTTCCTGAAACTTGATGTTCCATCAAAGGGTGCGCCGAAGATTACAAAAGCAGCATCTGAATAATTTGAATCAGCATCAGCAAAAAAAAATTTCCCACCCATGTAACCCTTCCAAAAATGAGAAATGACAGATTGGATTACACCCGCATATCTATCTTCATCTTACCCATGGCGACCAGATACTGGACATCTTTTCCGACATCGATTTTGTTTTTGTACATCTCAGGAATTATCAGTTCAACAGTAGTATAATCACTCATGTCCATTATCTGGACAACGTCTCCTGAGATGGAGAGCACCTGTCCGTTCTTCCGTTCCACGAGGGGGACATATATTTTCTGGGTCACAGGTGAGATGATAGAGCGTTTCTGATTGTCGAAAATACCAATAGCATCAACTCGTGCCTTGGCACTACCATGTTTTCCCGGTTTTGAGTGTGAAATTGATTTTATAGTACAGGGTTCGTCATCAATTATTACATACCTGCCTTCTTTTAATGTGCGTACTTCTGTCTGCTCTTTCATTAGTTAGATTCCTCCGATGAAAATGAACTGTTATAACACGAATTAGATATCTTTGATATTTAAATATGTATCGACATTAAAAACCGTAACGTGCATGGAGATGTACTCTTTTTGGGGTACAAACCCATTTTTCATTCCCTTTTTCTTTCTATCTACTTATTCCACAAACGGATTATCTTATTCAAGTATGACCTATGCTACCTTTTTCTTCATTAAGTATTATCACTGGCAATGCTGGCACACTTCTCGCAATAAAAAAAGGAGAGAAATGAAATAGGCTGGATATCCGGGTCATCGAATTCGTTAAATCCTTTTAAAAATATAACAAGGCCTGCATATAGTGATTTCATGAATTATCCACAATTATTATTTCAATGATTACAGCACACACTTAAAGAACCTTAAGATAAAGTCCACACCAAAATAAAGCTCACTACAGCTCTGCTGTGGGAAGCTTCATTATTATAAATCGGGTCTTTACAAGACTTAAGCATTTCTACGATAACAGCAAGGAATTAAGCACAATAAATTTATGAATTCAAAATCTATGTGTTCAAAGGAGAAAAATCCCGGTATGACCGATGATATATATTTTTATGAAAGGACAGAAGGCAGGATTGACGGAAAGTATAGGTTCCTGTCAAATTTCTATAAAGCAAATATGGTCATAAACAATAAGGAATACTCAACTGTCGAACACTATTTCCAGTCAATTAAGCATGTAGGAACTGAATTGGAAGAAAAAATCAGGCTTGCCGCCACCCCCATAAAAGCCAAAAAACTTGCATGGACCAGGGAACTGCCATCCGACTGGGGGCAAAATAAAGAAGATGTGATGCTATTGGCACTACGGGCTAAGTTCAGCCAGCACCCTAAACTTGCTGAAAAACTGATGGATACAGGAGATGCTTCTTTGCATGAAGATTCACCTACTGATATATATTGGGGTGTGAAAGGTCTTGACAGAAGAGGAAAAATGCTCATGCAGGTGAGGGATAAACTGGGGGATACAAACAATGGATGACGACCAGGTAAAGACACCAGCACTCATCGCCGCCACACTGGCATCATTCCTTACTCCTTTCATGGGCTCATCAGTGGTTATTGCGCTCAAGTACATTGACATCGAATTTGCTGTTGATGCTGTACTGCTAAGCTGGATTGCAACTTCGTATTTACTGTCCGCTGCAGTGTTCCTGGTTCCATTCGGGAGAATTGCAGATATATATGGAAGGAGAAAAATATTCGTATATGGGATCGTAATATTCACAATCTCTTCTTTCCTTTGTGCAATTTCACCTTCATTCATTGTACTTATCATATTCAGGATATTGCAGGGAATGGGAAGTGCAATGATATTCGGGACTTCTGTTGCCATAGTCACGTCAGTATTTCCGGTTGGAGAGCGGGGACGGGCCCTCGGAATAAATGTGGCAGCAGTCTATCTGGGACTTACTATGGGACCATTTCTGGGCGGCTTTCTTACACAGCATTTTGGATGGCGTAGTATCTTCCTGGTAAATGTACCTCTTGGCTTAATAGTGATCTTTTTCACGATCTGGAAAATTAAAGGAGAATGGGCAGATGCAAAAGGAGAAAGTTTTGACTTTAGAGGTTCGATGATTTACGGAATAACATTGGTATCTATAATGTACGGCCTTTCCCTGCTGCCCAATATCCTGGGTGCCTGGCTGATATTCTTAGGTATTGCAGGGATATTGCTGTTTATTTACTGGGAAAAGAAGGTGGAGTATCCTGTCTTGAATGTGTACATTTTCAGCAATAACAGGACATTTACCTTCTCCAATCTGGCAGCCCTTATCCAATATTCTGCCACTTTTGCGGTCTCGTTCCTTTTGAGCCTTTATCTGCAATACATTAAAGGACTGCCACCCCAAAGTGCAGGTCTGGTGCTGGTGGCACAGCCTATTGTGATGACTGTTCTCTCACCCATGGCAGGCAAACTCTCAGACAGGGTCGAGCCGCGGGTAGTGGCTTCAATGGGTATGGTGGTGATGACAACAGGGCTGTTCCTTTTTTCATTACTGGACACTGAAACAACCCTGACATTTATTGTACTCAACCTGATTTTACTTGGTTTTGGTTATGCTCTGTTTTCATCTCCCAACACCAATGCGATAATGACAAGTGTGGATAAAAGATATTATGGAATTGCTTCTGGAACACTGGGTACTATGCGGCTGGTGGGGCAGATGTTGAGTATGGGAATTGCCATGTTATTATTTGCATTATTTATTGGCAGAGCCCAGATAACCCCGGAATATTATGCTCCTTTTGTTGAAAGTGTAAAGGCTGCTTTCATGATTTTTTCGGTTTTATGTTTTATCGGGATATTTGCATCCATGGCACGGGGTAAGGTTCATTAAAGAAATATGACGGATTTGTCCAATAAAATGAAGTAAATACTTATTTAGGTAAAAGAATGAATATGCAGCCAGAAGACCACAAAAAATAAAGGTATATACGATATCCGGATTTTTTTTAATTACAGGTGAATCCAATGAGCATGAATATTACACAAAAGATAATTTCATCCCATCTCGTCGAAGGTGAAATGGTAGCCGGAGAAGAGATAGCAATAAAGATAGACCAGACCCTGACCCAGGATGCTACCGGCACCATGGCATACCTCCAATTCGAGGCACTGGATATACCCAGGGTCAAAGTGCCGTTGGCAGTCAGTTATGTGGACCACAACATGCTACAGGCCGGATTTGAGAATGCTGATGACCATCGCTTCCTGCAGACCTTTGCCTATAAGTACGGAATCCAGTACTCTAAACCGGGCAACGGTATCTGCCACCAGGTGAATCTTGAGCGGTTCTCAAAACCAGGAAATACCATGATAGGCTCGGACAGCCATACCCCAACCGGGGGCGGTGCAGGCATGCTGGCTATCGGAGTGGGCGGCCTGGACGTGGCAGTGGTCATGGGCGGCTCACCTTTTTATGTGAAAATGCCAGAAGTGGTTGGTGTAAAACTTACCGGCAAGCTCAAACCCTGGGTTAGTGCCAAAGATGTCATACTGGAGATACTGCGTCGCCTTACTGTAAAGGGGGGCGTGGGCAAGGTCTTTGAATACTACGGGCCAGGGATTGACACTTTATCTGTACCTGAGCGGGCCACCATCACCAATATGGGAGCTGAACTGGGAGCTACTTCTTCACTTTTCCCATCCGATGATATTACCAGACATTTCTTTGAAATGCAGGGCAGGCCGGATGATTGGAAGTCTTTGACAGCAGATGTGGATGCAGAATATGACGGGCATATTGAGATAAACCTCACCGAACTGGAACCCATGCTTGCAAAGCCCGGCTCTCCTGATGCGGTAGTAAAAGTGTCAGAAGTAGAAGGCACACCTGTAGAGCAGGTCATAATTGGTTCATGCACAAATTCAAGTTACAAGGACTTGATGACAGTGGCTGAAGCCTTGAAAGGCAAGAAGGTAAATCCTGACCTGAGTTTCCATATCACACCAGGTTCCAGGCAGGTGCTTGAGACCATAATTCGCAACGGTGCACTGGCTGATATGGTGTCTGCGGGTGCGCGTATCATGGAGACCACTTGTGACGGCTGCATCGGGTTGGGCTCATCTCCACCATCGAATTCTGTCTCCATCAGATCCTTTAACAGGAACTGGGCCGGGCGCTCTGGTACCATGGATGACAGTGTTTACCTGGCCAGCCCTGAGATCTGTGTGGCTGCAGCCCTGACAGGGAAAATAACTGATCCAAGGAAACTTGGTGACTACCCTGAGGTTGTATGGCCCGATACTTTTGTGGCTGATGATTCTATGGTGATCAGTCCTTCAAATGAACCCGGCTCAGTTGAGGTGATACTGGGTCCGAATATCAAAACCCTGCCAAAAGCAGAACCGCTGTCTTTCGACCTTGAAGGGAAGGTATTGATCAAGTTGGGGGATGGCATCAGTACGGATGGTATCATGCCGGCAGGCCCGAAGATACTGCCCCTTCGCAGTAATATTCCTGCCATCAGCGAGTTTGTGTTTTCCCAGATAGACCCTGATTTTCCGGCCCGGGCCAAGGAGAATCAAGGTGGATTTATAGTAGGTGGTGAGAATTACGGCCAGGGTTCCAGCCGGGAACATGCGGCACTGGCACCCATGTACCTTGGTGTGAAGGCTGTCATTACCAAATCGTTTGCCAGGATTCATAAGGCCAATCTTGTGAACTTCGGTATACTGCCACTGGAATTTGCCGACTCTGCTGGTTATGATGCAGTGGAGCAGGGAGATACCATTAAGTTTAGCGGCGTCAGGGAACTGATAAAAGAAGGTGCCAACAGCATACCTGTGCAAGTGGGGTTGGATACCTTTGAGTGCACCCTGGATATTTCAGACAGGCAGCGGGATATAATACTGGCTGGCGGGCTGTTGAATTATACAAAACTTAAGCACAGCTGAAATATTTGGGCAAGATAATATTATAGATTGACAGATTAGTCATTATTTGAAGCCAATAGATAGGCATCTATCGCTGCCAATATGGACATTATCGAGCTCCCCGACAGCCCGTTGATGATCACTGCCAAAATACATATTTTAATACCTCTTAGCATGTGGCCTGTATAGATTTGTCCCAGACCTGGTATTAAAATTGAAATAATCACTGCTAATAGTTGACTTGTCATATTGCTGAATCTTAGTGTTTTATCACATTTCTGAATGCATGGAAGTTAATTTTTCAAATATTTATCAAGTATATAATCCTTTATGCAAAGATTAAGCACTTTGAGAAATAGTAGGGATAATAATATTTTCCTGTTAGTTCGATTTCGATGCAAGGTAATATGCATCAATTGCTGCCAATACTGGACTTGCCATTTAATTACACCTTGGTTAGTTTATCTTATTCATGAGTATATAAAGGTGGTAGTAAAAAATACTTCCATAATCACTCATTTTATTTGATGACATCCACCTAATTATCATTTTATACTGATTATAATCAAACGAAAATTCATAATTTCGATTGATTATATTCCAATGAAAATAAATCAACGATCATGATTTCTACAGTTGAAAAATCCCACCTAAAATTGACCATCCCAATATATTAAAATCCTTTTGTTTTATTGTAGGAGGTTTTTGTGTGCACTCCAACTCACGGATTATTATCTGAGTTTATTGACTTTGAAACATCCTATTTCTTAGTTTGACAGGGGCCGCCCCACGTCAGTTTTCAGCAAGTTGCTGTAACGCTTTTTTTCATCACAAATACACTACGCTACAGTCAATCCTACTAAAAATACATTCAAAATGCAGTATTTCCTGACAGATTTCATAGTATGGCGGTGTAAATCTGATAAAATAAAGTTATAACATAAACTTATTTATTCATTAACAATTACAATCAAAGGCACAAAAGCAGTACAAATCAGAAGAGAGGACGAAGATGATTGATAGAAAACATTCGATAATGGTTGCCGGAGATGTAACTATTGATTGGTTTATGTACCCTGTAAAACCCCTTGATAAAGGAGAAAACTGGCGTTTACACCATGCATCACATTCAGATGCACATATTGGTGGGGCAGCATTGTTGAGCAAGTTTATTAAACAGTCCCTTGATGAAGAAAACATACCAAACGTTGTGTATGGTCCTGATTTATTAAAAGAAGAAAAAGGAAAAAAAAAGGAACAGCTACGCGATATTTCCCCTGATAATGTGATTCACTCCAATGTGGTACTGGATAATTTTAAAGTCAAGGGAGATAAAGAAGTTGAAGTTTTACGTATAAAGAAATTCATTGGGTACATTGGGCCGCCCGAAAGAAAATTACCATTATGGTTGCCAAAATCAAATGATGTTGAAGCCGATATCTTTGTACTTGATGATGCAGGAAATGGATTTCGCGAGATGTCCGGGGCATGGCCACGAGCCTTAGATTCAATTGGCGACTCAATCATCGTATACAAGATGAGTCTCCCCCTCTTTGAGGGTAGCCTATGGAAAAAGGTGATGAAAGAAAACCCGGAAAATCTAATTGTAGTTATAAATGCCAATGATCTTCGAAGAACAGAAGGAATCCACATCAGCAAATCCCTATCATGGGAGCGTACTGCTAAAGACCTCGTGTTTGAACTCCAAAGGTCAGATGCACTAAATTCATTAAAGAAATGCCCGTACCTTGTGGTTTTGTTTGATACTGACGGGGCTATCCTTTATCGCAGGACGAATGATGTCAACGATGCCATTATTGTATTTGATCCATCCTTACTTGAAGGCAATTTCGCAGCAAATGTCGAAGGTACTATGATGGGGCTCATGTCGATCTTTACTGCAACGCTGGTCAAGCAATTGACAAAAAAAGGGCTTTTTGGACTTACTACAGGAATCAGGCAAGGACTTGCTAATTCACGTGCTCTTATTGAAACAGGATACAAAAATGATAATGGAATTAAATACCCGACATTAAATGAGATTTTGAGTGAAAGTGACAAATTTAACTATGTCTACAGTTCCATAGAACTGCCCACTCCTAAACATAAAGATGCCGATCCCTGCTTCTGGCGAATACTTGATCAGAAAACGCACAACATTCGCCAGCATGTAGCAAGGGAAATTGTTTTAAACGGGACGTCAAAAGGGTTGGAAAGTGTGCCTATCTGCAAATTTGGCGATCTTAAAGCCATTGACCGCGCTGAGATTGAAAGTTACAGCGCTATCAAAGAGTTAATAATGGAGTTCCGTTCGAACAAAAAACCTAAAAATCCTCTATGCTTTGCGGTTTTTGGTCCTCCTGGCTCTGGCAAATCATTTGGTGTTGAACAGGTACTCAAAAGTATTGATCCTGATGAAGTTCAATTTGAAAGTATGCTATTTAATCTCTCCCAGTTTAGTGACTATCAGGATTTAGTAAATGCATTTCACAAAGTACGGGATGTCGTACTGTCAGGCAAGGTACCTTTTGTATTTTTCGATGAATTCGATTCGGCCTGCGAGGGCCAGCCTCTTGGGTGGTTGAAATACTTCCTGGCACCTATGCAGGATGGTGAGTTCAAAGAGGGAGAAGCGATACATCCTATCGGAAATGCGATCTTCGTATTTGCCGGTGGAACAAGATATACGTTTGAAAATTTTGAAAACAATCTTCATAACAATGATTCATTTGCAGGTTATTCTTCATCTGCAGAGAAAAATGCAAATACAGATTGCATCAAACAGAATTCGAAAGAAGGAAAAAAAGAAGATAGTAATAATACAGAAATGGACGACAGAGACGAAGCAGAAAAGGCAGAAAAGGCGTTCAGAGATGCAAAAGGTCCCGACTTTATTAGCAGACTGCGTGGTTTTATCAATGTTATGGGGCCCAACCGCCAGCCCAAAAAAGATGACTATGATGATGCATTCATCATACGAAGAGCACAGGTGCTGCGAGTGTCGTTGGAGAATGATCATACGGCTTCTGGTCTTTTTAACTCAAAAAAGGAGCTTAGTATCGATGACGGTGTCCTGCGGGCAATGCTGAATGTGACTAAATACAATCATTGGACCCGTTCCATGAAAGCCCTTGTAGAAATGAGTCGTCTGGCAGGTAAAAATAGGTTTGATCTTTCAGCTCTTCCGGTAAAAAAGCAACTTAATATGCATGTGGATGCTGATGAATTCCTGTTCCTGACAGAAAAGGAGCGATATCATTCTATGCTTTTACTGAATGACCAGTTTAATCCTGAAGAGGTATCCTATCGTAAGAGGGAAGATTGTATCGTCGAATGTCTGGCGAGAGTAATGTGTGAGAAATACACGAGTCTAAGAAAGGGTAAGGAAGAATCGGTGACTGGTGTTTCTTTCGAAGATTTCAAAAGTGCTGTTGAGGATATTCCAAATAAACTTTGGGCTATCAATCACGGTATCCGGAAGATCGCAGGTACGATTCCTAATGTACCACTTATTACTGCTGATGAGGTTAAAAAATTTGATAGCAGTAACGATGACATTATTAAACATTTGTTTCCCCTTGATGAACGTTATGACAATATAAAGGACGGTTGGTGGGAATCGGTCTATGCGATTCCTGTAATTCTTCAGGAAATCGGATACGAGACGTACCGTTTGAAGGAGATTGAAAAAATCAATGATCCATACTTGATTGAACGTCTTGCCCAACGTCTTCATGAAAAATATATAGAGGAAAGAAAGGGAAAAGGAGATACCCCTGAAAAGAACAAAGCGTTAGTTGAGTTCAAGAAGTTGCCACAAGACCTTAAAGATACAAACATTGACAACGTGAGTATGATCCCTGAAAAGTTAAACTTGATTGGCTACAAGATCAGGCGTCTTCAACAAGGTGAAGACAAAAATGAGGTAACTCTGAGTAAAGAACAAATTGAAATAATAGCAAAAAAAGAGCATGATCGCTGGGTATTGCAAAAGATTATGCAGGGATGGGTTTACAGTGAAGGTGAAAAAAATTATGATGAGAAAAACACCCCCTATATTGTTCAGTGGGATAAACTGTCACCTGATATTCAGGATAATGACCGTTATCCTGTCAGCCTTATTCCGGAAATGCTCAAAGAGGTCGGGTACGAAATCTATAAACCGAATTCAGAGAAAAATGACTGAGCCATTCATCTGATATAATTATTATAATAATTATAATTGTTATAATTTGATGAATAAATTCCAAAACTGCACATCTAAGTAAACAAAAATCATGAGTGTGAGGTGTGAGGATAGATACACAATATCCCACACATATTTTAGTTCCAAATAGAGGATTGATATGGAGTACGATATTTTTTTCAGTTATCCCCGCAAGGATGAAAAAGAAGTAAACCTGATCCTTAAGGCACTGCAAGCTAAAGGACTGAGCGTCTGGATAGACCATAGCAAGATCCAGGATTATGCCAGCATTACCAAATCCATAATTGATGGGGTCGCTCATTCCAAAGTACTGCTGGCATACAATTCCCTTAACTATGCACATTCCCGTGCCTGCCAGTGGGAGTTAACTGCCGCCTTTCTTGCAGCACAGCGTGAAGGTGACCCGCGGCAGAGAGTTCTTATCATCAATCCCGTAGAAAATGCCGAGCATATACATCCGGTAGAACTGAGGGATGAACTTTTCCAGAAAGCACCTGTTGACCAGCAGGGCATTGACAATCTTGCCGCCAGTGTGGCGACCCAGGTGTCTGCAATCAAAGGCACCATCGGTGAGATCAGGACCCTTATCCAGCCACGATGGTTCGGCAAGAAAGGAACCGGATCAAACAGGTTCGTTGGCAGGCTCCCTGATATGTGGCGCATCCATTCATTCCTCCACAGTGCTGAGGTCCCCGTCATCACAGGGGCCACAAACACGACTGTCCAGATCCACGGTATAGGAGGTGTGGGTAAATCCCTGCTGGCAGAGGAGTATGCCCTTCGTTATGCAGCTGCTTTTCCTGGCGGGGTGTTCTGGCTCAGGGCCTTTGGGAATGACGATGTGAAAACTGCTATGGGACCGGATGAGCGGGAGGCTGAACGCATCCGGCAGGTCCGGGATATTGCAGCGGCTTACGGCATACCGGTCAATGACAGAAGTCCTGAAGAGATTGAATCACAACTGGCACGGGAACTTGGAAACAATGGTCCTTTCCTCTGGGTTGTAGATGATGTACCTTCAGATATGAATGTGGAAACTCTGGAGCGATGGCTTGCCCCCCATCCTCTGGGAAAGACACTCATCACGACCCGTACCAAAGAATATAATTTTCTGGGTAATTTGATACCTCTGGATGTCTTAGCACCTGATGAGGCATGGGAGCTTCTCACATCATGGCGAAAACCAGCAGGAGAAGAGGAAGAAGATGCTGCACGCCAGCTTATTAAAGATCTGGGATTCCATGCCCTTGCCCTTGACGTGACTGGAGCAGCTCTCCATGCGTCGGAGGGGATTCAATCCTTTGCTGAGTTCAGGGAAGAGCTTGCCAGCCCCACCCGGGATGAACTGGAACTGGCAGCCGAACTCAAAGGAGTTCTCCCCAATGACCATCAAAAGAGCATTGCCAGTACTCTCATTCGCAGCATTGAGCGCCTGGGACCTGAAGGGCGGGATCTCCTGCGGCTGGCTTCGGTGCTTGCAGTGGCCCCCATACCTGCTTCTCTCATTTTATCGGTATTCTCTGAAGTGGACAGTCTTGATGAAGTTGAAGGACGTCGTCGTGCAATACTGGGTCTTGACCAGACAGAGAATCTGTCCCTCGCAGAACGGGTTGACGATGAACCTAACGCCAGGTCTGTCCATACCCTCATATCCCGGACCATGCGGTTTCATGACACCCGGCCTGAACGTACGGACCAGTTGGAAACTGCGGCCATAAAGATGCTTACAAACGAGCTGTCCAAAGCTGATGACCCCCATGTCCATGGTGAACTCAGGCTGACTGTGACCCATGCCAGGGAACTGGTAAGCAGGAGTGATGATATTCAGGCGGCTGGCCTTATGGGCCAGTTGGCAAGATTTGACTATGTCCGTGGTGTTTATGCCTCTGCAGAAAACTTGTTTAGACGTCAGTGTAAACTGCAAAGGACTATTCTTGGGGCCGAGCACCCGTCCACGCTTACGTCCATGAATAACCTTGCTTTAACACTCGGGGCTCAGGGTGACCTGGAAGGAGCAAGAAAAATACAGGAGCAGGTGCTGGAAATATCGCGTAGAATACTGAGTTCCGAGCACCCGAACACGCTTAGGTCCATGAACAACCT
>JAGLRT010000169.1 GCA_023136155.1 Methanosarcinales archaeon | reverse complement strand
GTCCTGACTGCAAAGGATCAGGCAAACCTAAGAGTCTTGACCTTACAAAAATGACAGCAAAGGACCTGGGAAGCCTGCTGGAAGGCGGGGGAAAATGCCAGAAGTGCGGCGGATCCGGTACCATAACAGTAGAACAGAAATGTGAAGTCTGCGGCGGAAGGGGTGAAATGATAAGCTGCCGGGTATGTGGTCAGCCTATTGGTGCTGATACTAAAGGGGATATGTGCGCTTTATGTGCTAAAAAACCGCTGGTGCAAAAATTGAGTCCGGCCTGTGATACCTCAGACCTTGAAGTCGATATGATTTATGAAGGAGTGGTGGATAGCCTTGCCAATTTCGGTGCCTTTGTGAACCTGAACTCCTGCACGCGGGGCCTGGCGCACCAGAAGAATTTGACCAGGACACCGGAAGTTGGGGAGACTATTTTTGTACAGGTGAAGAACATCGCATCCAATGGCAACATTGACCTTGTGCCGGTAACCCTTACAGAGTATCAGATAATCGAAGTTGATAAGGATATTCCCCGCACACAGATATCTGCTCTTCGCGACCATATCAGTAAACTTGTGCATATTTCTGGTGAGGTCATCCAAATAAAGCAGACCGGCGGCCCGACCATATTCACGCTGGCTGATGAAACAGGTACTGTGCCGTGTGCTGCGTTTGAGAAAGCGGGACAGCGCTCGTATCCTGAAATTGAATCAGATATGATAGCTAAGGTTGTGGGTGAACTCAATACCCGGAACAATGAACTACAAATAGAAATTAGGGAAATAAAGCAGATGTGGGGTGCGGATTCGGCCGCAATCAAGGGTGAGATAGAGAATGCCCTGGATAAGCGCTCTGAACCTCATGATGTAGAATTTCTTGTCGAGAGCCCAATACTTGAAGCGTTAAAGCCGAAAATGCGCCAGGTTGCAAAGGAGATTCGGAGGGCAATTTTCCATTCAAGGCCTATCGTGCTGCGCCACCATGCCGATGCTGACGGTATCACTTCTGCCATTGCCATTGAGAAAGCGGTGTTACCGTTAATAAATGAAGTCGGGGGTTCTGATGCAGGATATCATTTTTACAGGCGCTCACCCAGTAAGGCGCCGTTCTACGAAATGGTGGATATTACCAGGGACATAACCTTTGCATGGGACGATAATGCAAGACATGGCCAGAAGATGCCGCTGGTGCTGTTGATGGATAATGGCTCCACAGAAGAGGATGTGCCTGCCATGCTGCAGGCAAAGGTGTATGGTATGGATATGGTGGTGGTGGACCATCATCATCCGGATGAGGTTGTTGACCAGTACCTGCTGGCTCATGTGAATCCTGCTCATGTTGGTGGGGATTTTGGTGTAACTACAGGTATGCTGGGTACTGAGATTGCCAGAATGATTAATCCCGACGTGACTGAAGAAATAAGCCACTTGCCAGGGGTTTCGGCTGTAGGCGATCGTTCGGAAGCACCAGAGGCTACTAAGTATATTGAACTGGCTGCATCGCGGTACAGTTTGAGCGATTTGAAGGATATGGCTTTGGCGCTGGATTATGAGGCGTTTTGGTTGCGGTTCAGTGAGGGCAGGGGTATTACCTATGATATTTTGAATATAGGTAATCTTAAGAGGCATAGGGAATTGGTGCCGCTATTGGTGAAACAGGCCAACGAAGCTATCGAGAACCAGTTGGAGGCATCGCTGCCGTCTGTGAAATCACAGAAGTTGCCAAGCGGGGCATTGCTGCATGTACTGGATGTGGAGAATTTTGCTCATAAGTTCACGTTCCCGCCCCCTGGTAAGACCAGCGGTGAGGTACATGATAAGTTGTGCCACAAGTATCCTGATAAGCCAATTGTTACGCTGGGGTATGGCCCGGATTTTGTTGTACTTCGCAGCAGGGGAGTGCTTATGAATATCCCTGAAATGGTAAGGGAGCTACGGGAAGATATTCCTGAAGCTGGTATCAATGGGGGCGGGCACCTGGTTGTTGGGAGTATTAAGTTCGTTGGCGGGTTGAGGACGAAAGTGCTGGCGAAACTGGCTGAGAAGATTGGGATGGCCGAGGTTGGGATGGGGTGAACATCAGGGATTTCGGGTTCTACTCAGAAATCCCTACTTTATCTACTACTTTTGACAAAATAGATTTTACATGGTCAGTTTTTTCACCTTCGGCTTTGATGGTAACAATTGTTTCATTCTGTAATTCAATCATACTGTCCTGTTTTCCCAACATGCTGTCTTGTTTGTCCAACATTTTTAGTAGAATTGGTATAACCTTACCACATTGTTCCATCTGGAAAGCCTGCATGCATCGTTCAATTGGTGGAACAGCATTTTTATATTCTTCAATATTGATGCTTTCCACGTCAGCGTCTTTCGGTCCAGTGGTATGTATAAAAGCCTTAAACTCCTCTAATATTTCATCATTACCTTCAATCACAGCAATAACTGCCTGAACATCATCAATAAATATATTGAATACATTAAAATTATCTAATCCAAACGAAAGCGCCTTATTTACTAAAAGCACTCTGTAACCTACATCATGAATTTTTTTGCCCTTTATAATGACCTTTAATTTCATGATGTAGGTTACAGTTGTTTTCAACTGTTATAAATTTTCCTTTTGTTCGGGGAACTGCTGATTATGTTACAGCAATTCCCGCTAAGATTGTAAACGCAGGCAGCTAATGGGTTGACACGGGTTATTATTTTGGCTCTTCCTGTGTTTCAAGTTGATAGTTCAAAGGTTAACTGAGTATACTTGTTTAGCTGTTGAATTCGCTATCACGACAACAGATTGATTAAATAAAGTATGTTTGCATGATTTTATAGAATGTTACACCTGTCATCGTTTTTTAAATTTCAAAACTTCAACCAACTGTAAAATTAGACTGCCAACTGGAAACACCGGGAGATCCTAAATTTATACTTGTATACACGACCAGATTATAGTAAATTCATCATTGTATTACAGTCCGCTTTAGTAGTACTCGTTCACAACTCCAGATAAGACCGGCGGAGAGGTACATGATAAGTTGTACCCATGTGTCATAGATTAAGAGTAATATTGTGATAGAACACGGATTGAACTGATTACACGGATGCGCACGGAATAGACCGACTATCCAAAGATAAGATAACATAATGGGCTGTACCCCGCCACTACAGATTCACTACCCTGCAATACATTCCCCTATTCTTTCCCACATCTGCGGATACTCCCTGGCCAGGATCTCTTCAAGCAGTTTTGCAGCATGATTACTTACACTGAACCTGGGCGTGGTATAATCCAGATACCTGAACAACGCTGTCAGCCGTGGACTGTAGACCGTTACGATCCGGCCCTCTCTTGTCCGTGTCTCTGCCAGCGCCTGCTCCATCACTGCATCGCCAGGATGTTTCAGCTGTTCCGCCCTATCTGCCCACTCTGACCTTTTTGCACGAGGTGCCGGACCTGATCTTGCTGTCAGCTGTCGGGTCTGTGACTTTTGCTGTGGCATGGATCCAGCCGTTACTCTCATGTGTCGAGACGATCTGGCCGATCTCATCTTCTGGCTTCCAGTTGTAGTCGCAGGAGTGTTCGTTGAAAATAGCACCTGCACCGCTGCATTTTTTTAGGGGTACGCCGAGCAGGCCGGCTTTGACTATTTCTGTTTCTTCGGCAGGGATGCCCCAGTCGTTTAGGTTTTTCTTATTGACTTCGATGAGCGGGCCTGAGATGAGCATGGGGTTTTGTGCAGCTGCGATAATGAATGGGGTGGGGTCTGTGTTGATTGGGGCTTTTGAGACCCATTTATCGCCTTCTACACGGTATGAGAATTTCACTACACCCCATGCTCGTTTGAATGCGCAGGTTTTTATTTCGTGTTCTCTAATGCCCCAGTCTTTACAGCCGCCCTTCCATGCGCTGTTGAATGCGTTCAGGAAAATGGTTCGCGCTTTGGTGGGTAAGTTTTTCCTTATGTTTTCCGGTAGGTCTGCTATACTTTTCCAGGGCATTAAGTGAGAATGGTCTATTATGTTTATAAATGAAGGTTAGACCTGTGGAGGTAAATTGGGGGTGATTATAATAAGTCAGTTTTAGGTGGCGATGATGGTTGTGTAAAAAAAGTGGATTTTGGTAAAATTGGTGATTACGAGGTGCCATTCTGATGAATATCAAAAGACGCAATGGCCAATATCTCACTCGAAGATGCAAAGGAATTACGCAAACAACTCAGTAGTAAAATCATATCTATTTGCAGAAAGAAATCATTCAGAATGGAAGTCTATATCCAGCCGGAATACGGGGATGCTGTTGAGACTGCAAGGGAATGGGTATACGAAAATGGACTTTTGCCAAGTTTTGTATTATCAATACTCCAAACCACACTACACTTACCAGTGCCTGGAGCCGCCCCCCTCATTGCAGAGCACCAGGGCGCAGGCTGAGGGGTAAAGCTGGAGGACGGCCGGGAGATTGCAATGGTAGCGCTGGTAAGTGGCGACGGTGGGCGGCAGGAGAACTGAAGAAGGAATGGGGGCTGGAAGTTAGTATTTCAGGACACTGATTTAAAGTATAATAAATATGACATTCAACATCAACAATAATTCAACTGCCAAGATTAACATTAGATTAAAACCACAGCCTTAAATAATATCTTTATTAACTTAATTGTGATGAAAATTGAAAAGCGCTTAGAACTGTTAAAACAAAAAGTTCAAGAAGATGATTTTCTATGCGCAAGAGGTCTTGG
>JAGLRT010000168.1 GCA_023136155.1 Methanosarcinales archaeon | reverse complement strand
TGATTACCGATTGCAAGGTGGTAGCCGGCAATATCCACGGCTGCAATTTCATGACCCGAACCAAAGAAGAAGAGTATAATAATGGACCCCATGGCTGCAAATCCCAGTGGCAAAGTTATGAGTTGTAAGTAGAACTTAACCGGTACCTTCGCGAAAACGACTGTTGCAACGCTCATGCACAAAGCTATGAACATGGGTGTCATTGGTGATGTAGCTGATACACCGAAAAGCAGCCCTACAACAACCACGGAGAGTTTGAGATAATTATTGCTGTGACGTAGCGGGCTAATCAGTGCATAGTCATCCAGCATGTTATTCATGTTCAATTCCCGGGCTTCGATATGTTTGATTGGGTTGACTGGGTCGATTGAGTTGACTGAGTGGATTGAGTTGACTGAGTGGATTGAATGGACTGGTTCTTACCTCTGTAATATCCGAAAAAGTAACCTATGACCAGGGCTCCTATTGCTGCCTGGAGGGCAAAGAGAAGGCTTTCAATCTCACCGCTGGGAGGCTCCCAGAAAGGTTGGGCAATGGGTTCATAAGTGCCTTCCGTCAATTCTTCTATCACGCCCTCAGCCTGGCCGTCAGCACCACTAAATTCTGCATTGGTGGTAGAGGAGATGTAGAGGAACTGGGCCGTGAAGAGCAGGACTATTACTGCCACAATGATTTCTAATTTCATGTTGTCAACCCCTTTATCTTGCGTAATCCGGCTTCCCCTATAACATCCAGTTTTACCAGCACGTCACCTTTGACCTGTATCACGTACTTAAAAATGAGCGCAGTTATGGCTCCTTCCATAATAGCCAGTGGAAGCTGAGTAAGGGCAAAGATGGCTGCAAAGGCTTGAAATGATGCAATTACACCCCCTGCTTGTGCAGGGAATGCCAGGGCCAGTTCCAGTGATGTCACAAGATAGGTGACTATGTCTGCCATAGCTGTAGCCAGGAACACGGTGACATAGAAATTAAGACCTGCCTTCATGCCTATTTTATAAATCAGAATTGCGATGACCGGGCCGGCGATTCCCATGGAAAATACATTGGCTCCCAGTGTGGTCAGGCCGCCGTGTGCTAAGAACAGGGCCTGGTACATCAACACTATCATGCTAAGGATGGCTGAGATGGCTGGGCCGAAGAGGATTGCCGCCATGCCAGTGCCGGTGGGATGGGAGCAGCTTCCGGTTACTGATGGGAGTTTTAGGGAAGACAGGACGAAGATATATGCTCCTGCTACTGCCAGCAAGGGTAATAGTTCGCGTTTTTCCTCCATAAGTCTGTTCAGTTTATAAGTACCATAGAGTATAACAGGTATAGATATTGCAAACCATATCTGCCACCAGGGGCTGGGTAAAAAGCCTTCCATTATATGCATATGTATCACCGGTTGGATTTCTTATATTAAATCAAGTAAATTGATGTTATAACAAGTTAACTTGATTTGATGTGCATGTATATAAGGATAACGAAATATGGGTGGTGGAGAAAGGAAACCATCAAATTATAATTAAATCAGGCATTTCTTATTTGATAGTTCGATGAGATTTTCGGAAAAGTACCTGAAAAGCACTTAGATTAAAACTTCTATAAATAGTGTTGAAATTAAATCGCTATGTAGCGCCGGGTTAAGTTTAGATTGTAAAGCTAAAATATTCGAAAATCAGGTTTTTCCGACAATCTCAATATAATAATATGACCGACAATGATGATTTGTTCCACAGTAGCGCCTAATTGGAGTTAAATTTACCCACAAGAAATCGCGAAGAGGCAAATTACAAAAAAAGTGAAAATCACTTTGGGTGCACCCCAAATAATGGACAAGCTGGTTTGTAATGGTAACACCAAACCTTTTCACAACAAAAAATTTCGAAATGGTTGAGTACAATCGTCCATTGTGTGAAATAACTTGGAGGTAAATAATTTGTCGTTAAAATTAAAGAAATTAAAAGTTTTTGCATTTTTAGGGATATTCATTATAAGTGCTATTTTAGTTAGTGGCTGTACAGATGAAACAAATAGTCAAGACGTTGAAAATACGCATTTAGGAGAAGTATCTGATGAAGATGAACATACAGAAAATGTAACAGAACATCACTGGGGCTATGAAGGTGAAGCAGGACCGGAACACTGGGCCGAACTGGGATACCCTGATTGTTCAGGTAATGAACAATCACCCATAGATATACCCGTTGGAACTTCACTCCACAGCGATGACATTTCATTTAACTACAATCTAACCGCGCTTAATATCGTTAACAACGGGCATTCCATCAAAGTGGAATATGATGAGGGCAGTTCGATAGAAGTTGAGAACAATACCTACCAATTGCTACAGTTACATTTCCATTACCTGAGTGAAAATACCATTATGGGTGAGCACTCTGATATGGAGATGCATTTAGTGCACCAGAGCGATGATGGTGAGTACGCAGTGGTAGGTGTCATGATGGAACCCGGCAGTGAAAACAGCGCTTATGCACCAATATGGGAGCATATGCCTGCCGAAGTAGGTGACGTTGAAACCATAAGTGGTGTGAATGTTAGTGCAGTTGAGCTACTCCCTGAAAATCGAACATATTATCGGTTTGACGGTTCGTTCACGACCCCACCCTGCACTGAAGGTGTTAAATGGTTCCTGATGGGGACTCCTGTTGAGTTGTCAACTGAACAAATCGATGCTTTCAAAGTAATTTATTCAAATAACTATCGACCTGTTCAACCACTTAACGACCGTGAATTTTATTGATATCTATAAATAATGATATCAACAGAACCGAAATTGGGACTAATTGTCCCAATTTTTTATTTTTTAATGTATAGGAAAGTATAAACGCATTTATTTAAGGGTATAAAAATTAAAGATAAAATCTCATTTTTCAACCACAACCATCACATCCCCCACTTCCAGCACATCAACCGCATGGCCTTCTGACAATATTTCACGCTCAAAAGCCACCGAATCAGGTTCAAGTGTTATAGTCTCGCCACCTGCCTCGATAGATATTGCCCCTGCCTCCGTCTGTTCTGCAATACTTGCAGCATCAGCACTTTTCAAAGCACCTATTATGGCTCCGGCCTTATCACGAAACCTGGGACCGATTATACTCATATTTGGCTTAATACTACTTACCCTGTACTCGAACTCGGGTTCGCCCGCCATTACATCAATTTCAGCGTTCACAGTCCTGGCGATATCGGCCACATCCTCGATACGCCCGTATATCCTGAGCCTGCCAAGGGGTGCATTCAATGCCATGCCATTATCAGATTTAAAGCGCCTGATGACAGCGGTAATTTCCTTCACCTGTTCACCTGAATTCTCAGCAGTCGCATCAATGGCAGACTCATCCACCCCCGGCCATGCATCAGTATGCACGCTATGGTTATGTAAATGTGAGAACACCTCGTCTGCAAAGTAAGGAATGAATGGACCCAGCATCTTCGCCAAAGCGTCCACTGTCAGGTATAGGGTCTGCTGTGCTGCCTGCTTTGCTTCAGCATCGTCGCCGTACAGCCTGGATTTCACAAGTTCGAGGTAATTATCTGCCAGTGTATCCCAGGCAAAACCCCTGATATTCTTCAATGTCTCGTCGAACAGGTATGCATCCATGCTGGCAGTAGCTTCCTTGATAAGGGTGTTTAGTTTACTCAGCAACCAGCGGTCGATGGTCCTGTACTGCACCTCGCCAGGCTGGAAATTCTCAAGGTGAGGCATGCAGAACCTGACAATGCTCCAGAGTTTCTGCTGGAACCGGTTCCCTGCCACAACATCCTTCCACCTGAACATGATATCAGACCCGGTAGCACCGCCGATAGCGGCCCACTGCCTGAAGGCATCTGAACCATATTCCTTTACAACTGCTTCAGGCATCACGATATTACCAAGGCTCTTGCTCATTTTATGACCATCGTCACCCAACACCATACCATTAATCATAATATCGTCCCAGGGTCGCAGGCCCGTTAAGGCACTAGAGCGCAGGATAGAGTAGAAAGCCCATGTCCTGATAATGTCATGTCCCTGGGGCCGCAGCTGGGTAGGCATGCGCACATCGTCACGGGACAGCCAGCCGGCAGCGTTTAAGGATGTTATGGATGAGTCCATCCAGGTGTCCAGCACGTCCTCTTCTGGCGAAAATAAAGTAGAACCGCATTTACAGGCTTCTGGTGGCTGCGATATGTTAGGGTCAAGAGGCAGCCATTCCTCTTTAGCCACCATTACCTCGCCGCATTCATCACAGTACCATACAGGTATAGGTGTGGCAAAGATACGCTGCCTTGAGATACACCAGTCCCATTCCATGGTGCCGGTCCAGTTCTTGAGCCTGACCTCCATATATGGAGGGACCCAGTTGATCTCTGATGATTTTGATATGATATCGTCGGCATCTATTTTCACGAACCACTGCCGCTCGGAAAGTATCTCGATTGCCGTTTTGCAGCGCCAGCAAAGGCCAACATTCTGGTCAAGGGTCTCCTGTTCATAAATTATGCCCGCATCCTTCATGTCTTTGGTAATGGCCTCTTTACAGTCAGTCAGGGACATGCCCTCGTACTTCCCTGCAATAGATGTCATGATTCCCTGCTTGTCAATGGCTTTGCGCAGGGGCAGACCTAGTTCGGCCCACCATCTTACGTCCTGCTTGTCACCGAAAGTACATATCATGACCACGCCTGTACCAAAGTTCGGGTCAACTTCGGAATCAGACAACACTTTCACCTTATGGCCAAATACGGGCACTTCAATCTCCTGGCCCACATATTTGTTATACTTGTCGTCGTCAGGATTCACGGCCACGGCCACGCAGGCTGCCAGCAGTTCGGGCCTGGTGGTGGCCACATCCAGCTTGTCGAAATGGAAATAGTTCAGCGTGGTCTGCCTGGCCTCATATTCCACCTCTGCAAAAGCGATTGCGGTTTCGCATCTGGGACACCAATTGTTGGGGTGGTCAGAGCGGTATATCAGGTCTTTATTGTACATCTGCACAAAGGAGTGTTGGGTCTTGCCGTAATATTCCGGCTTCATGGTGATGTACTCGTTACTCCAGTCAATGCTAAATGCAAGCCTGCGCATGGTATTGCGCATTTTTTCAATATTTCCGACTGTCAGTTCCTCGCACAATTGCCTAAACTCGCTACGAGGTACCTGGTTTTTGGTGATATTATGTATCTCTTCCACTTTTACTTCGGTGGGCAGGCCGTGGCAGTCCCAGCCCTGAGGGAACATCACATTGTACCCTCGCATCCGTTTGTATCTGGCAACGAAATCTATGTAGCACCAGTTAAGGGCATTGCCTATATGGAAATTGCCTGTTGGGTAAGGTGGCGGAGTATCGATGATATACTGGGGCTTTTTACTGTCCCAGTCAAAGTAGTTCATTGAATCTTGCCATTTCCCCATCCACCTGGGTTCGACCTCCTGCGGGTTGTACTCTTTTGGAAGTTGTGTTAAAGACATATAATGTTCCTCTTAAAGTGTGAAATCTGGTATTTATTTTGAATGAATTGTGGACACAAAACATCCACAAGATAAATATTATTATCGGTGCTGCAGCAGGTTGCCGTGAACGTCTATTTCTCCCTGTAACACCCTGGTTGAGGATATTGGCTGTCCGTCACCTGCCAGCACATACTCTGCCAGTTCGATATGTATGGGTTGTTTTCCTTGTTCAGCGCGCCGGGTATTTATCAAGTGGCCAATGGGTTCGGTTTCGGGAGAAACCACAAGGTAATCAAAATCCTCTTTTATGGTGGGGCCAAGTGAGTCATACAGCTTGACAATGATGGGGGTCGTATTGAAAGTGTCTTGCATAAAACCCATAACCACCTGCCTTCTTACATTCCAGTTTTCCACCTTGTGGTATTTGTCTCCGGCCATCTCGTTTGAGGTTATGCCGATTATGAGTTCGCCGCCGTTGCTTAACTGGTGTGCTCTGGTGAGCAGGGCTTTGTGACCATCATGTAAAGGATTGAATGTTCCGCCTACTGCAACTTTAGACATTGAGTTGTCTTATTGCAATGAGGCACAATAATAGTTATCGATACTTGTCAGTATTATTGCAGTTGAGATACAAAATGAAAGACTTTTTGCCTCTTCGCTGTTTCATGTGGGTAAATTAAATCGTTTATTGTTGTACTGCCCCTATACAGTCTAAAACCCACAGGACAATGCATATATTTAACAGTTCTAAACAAGTTTTGCCCGTGCTGACTCAAGTGCCCCATTGCCAACGATTTCTTCAGCGAACCTGTCTGCCATAAGTTCAAGTTCTTGTCCAGGTCGGAATTTTGTGAAAGTCATCAGTG
>JAGLRT010000167.1 GCA_023136155.1 Methanosarcinales archaeon | reverse complement strand
CGGCTACTAATTGTCCGTGTCACTCATGCCGATCTTTAAATTAAGATTGTTAGAATGTTAGTCCTTCGGGGCTCATTTCAGGCGATATCCAGGTTGTAATTCGTAAATACACATTTCATATGTGAGTTTAGCGGCCATAGCGGAGGGGAAACTCCTGTACCCATCCCGAACACAGTAGAAAAGCCTTCCCACGTTCCTTATTGTACTGAGGTGCGAGAGCCCTTGGGAACTCTGGATCGCTGCTATTCTCACTCTACCTTTCAATTCTAATTTTTTTTGACATCATTATATTGACTTGAAAAGATAGGTTCAAAAGTGAAAACAATATTAAGCCATCGCTACACAATTTTTATCTCATACCGTTAATCGGTCTTTGTATCCAATGTATGTACCGCGCATACAACACATGGATCAACTATCCAGGTTTCAATGTTTTGTTCATTGTTCTTGCTTCTTTTCAATGTCCTGATCCTGAATTGGTAAGGGCATCATAAACCATTTTGATCCCGAGAATCCTCCAGGTGTGGGGACAATGATGCGCGTGGCTGGTGAAGTTGAATTTGTCGAAGATTCAGAGCTGCGGTCCAGGCTTCTGGAAGAACGTCCCTTCCTGAAGGCATTTGTATCAGGGCCTAATGACGAGGTACTGCAGATATTCAGGATATACACCGGCGAAGCTCATTTCTGGACAATGGAAGACAATATGAGGGAATCGGAAATTTAAATAATAGCATTTTAGTGCGCTGCTATACTCACTCTATTGTTTATTATTTAATTAGAATATCAATTTGTCAATATATACTTCATTTTTAAATCCACCAGTAACTTTTATGGTTACTACACACATTTTTTTAATAATGTAATACATTATCCACGTGTAATAAAATCAGTTTTCATCTTCGCCCTCACAACCCTTGGCATCTCTCCCCACGCCGCAAACCTGTCGCCTTTCACCACCAGTGCCCCCTGGATACCGTCAATATCCTTAACCACATCAAATGCTTTCTCCAGGACCATCTCATCAACCACAGCATTTCCCAATGCCGTGGCTGCCGCATCTGCCAGCGACACATTTCTGGATACCACCAGTGCGGCATCAGCGCACCCAAAACTGATGGACGGGCCCACTGCACCCGATGATGTACATATACCCAGAATCTCATCCGTTGGCTGCACTTCCAGTGCCAGATCTCTGATTGAAGCTTCTCCTGCATATATTCCCAACACCAGGGGTCGGTCCGTTACCAACGCAATATCGCCGCCATTGTCAACGAACGCATACCCGGCACCCGCATCCATCATATCCTCCACAGCGTATGCTGCAATAGTACCCGCCACCGCTCCCATGGGTCCTATACCCATGGCCCTGGCGGCTTCTGCCATCCTGCGGGCAATACCAGGAGCAGATTCCGAGACTTCATATGGTTCAAGTGTGACTTTAAAGAACGGGTCTGTACTGATATACCCTTCAAGCAACCCCCGCTGTTTTTGAATTGATTTTTTTGCGACTTCGATATATTCATCGCAGTCGGCCCCTATGGTCACAATAGTCTCTTTGATATGGTAATGAACACGTAATCCTGTGTTGTTCCCTTTTTTGACGATCATACAAAGAATACCTCGAACACTGCATACGTTTATCAGTCTTAAATATAATTCCTTTTCCATGAAAGTGGTCAGAGACCCAGTACACGGTTATATAGAACTGGATGAACTGGCACAGGCCCTGCTTGATACTCCACAGATGCAGCGTTTGCGGCGTATCCGTCAATTAGGCTTATCCCACCTGGTCTATCCAGGGGCCAATCACACCCGGTTTGAGCATTCACTTGGTACCTATCATCTTACTTGCCAATTGCTGAAACAAATAGACATTTCCCAGACTGAAGAGATTAAAGCAGCCGCTTTACTGCACGATGTGGGGCACGGTCCTTTTTCCCATGTTACAGAAGAACTCATCCGCCGTTATAGCAGACATGGACATGAAGAAATCTCGCACATCCTGAAACAGCCTGAAATTGCCACTGTACTTGACGAATTTTCAATCAAACCATCGTATATCCTGTCCCACTTGAAGGGTGAAACAACCTTAGGTAACATACTGAACAGTGAGATAGACATGGACCGAATGGACTATCTGGTGCGTGACGCCCATTATACTGGAGTTGCATACGGTGTCATCGATCTGGAACGTTTGATACATTCATTAAATTTCCATGAAGGGATTTTTGTGATTGGTGCAGGAGGATTGCAGGCGGCAGAGAGCCTTTTAGTGTCCAGGTTCTTTATGCACCCAACAGTATATTACCATCATGTGAGCAGGATAGCAGAGACCATGCTACTAAGGGCATGCGAGCATGCAATATCCGAAGGTATATTGGACCCGGCAGGGTTGCAGTTTATGGACGATGGTATGCTGGAAACAGCATTGTTGCAGGCCGGGGGTTATGCTGGCGATTTGATTGACCGAATTAGAAACAGAAAACTGTTCAAACGTTCACTTTATGCCAGTTTGCTATCGGTTTCGGGTGATGTAGTAGAACGTTATCGAAGTAATCCTAAAAGACTGGAAAAAGAACTGGCAGACGAAGCAGGTGTACCCGAAGGATATGTACTGGTGGATATTCCCGATATGCCTGATATGACTGAAATGAAAGCGATGATAGTTGTAAACGGTAAGTTGGTAAACCTTGAACAGGTCTCTCCCATCGTGAACAATCTTGAACAGGCGCACATGGACAACTGGAGGATGGGTGTATATACACTACCTGAATACAGGGACAGTGTGACTATTACTTCCAGGCAGTTATTCCAGGTAAGAAAGGACACAAGGCAACTGGACTTTAGTGAAATGCTGGGAAATTGATAGCATAGGACATGTTTTTAAAAAGTTACTGTCCTGTATGACCAGATTGTTCTGACAAAATTCAAGCAAATAATTATATCAAAGAATTTAAGTACTTATAGAGGTAGAACGTAATATATATATATATAAACTTTAATGTTAATCTGAACATATAAAGCTTATATAAAATTTAGATCAAAAAAACTATTAATGGGGTGCATAAAATGAAATCATTTGCTGTAATAAGGGCTGATAGCAGCTCAAAAGTTAATATCGCACTAAGAGACCTTGTGAGGTATGGTCACATGTCTTTCGACGACAGTCCAAAGGAAATGGATCCTCAAAAGGCTGACAATGTGCTTGTAGACGTCATGCACACTAACCTTAAGAGTCCTTGTGGTAGTGCAGCAGTAGTTCCACTGAGCGATCATGCCAGTTCAGCCATTGGCAGGCTAAAAAAAATACACCCTCCAGCTCATGTAATTATTGTAAGCCCCCAACATTCGATATTTTCTCAACTTGCTACTGATATAGACGATTTACCTGAAATGGACCTGTGTTCACACGAAGACGAAGACGATTTTGACTAACACACGAAACCAAGGAAACAGGTGAAGTATGCCTGTGGTAAACCTAATGATATTCTTTATTTTTATTTGAATTAATGGAACCAAGAAACTGAATGTGTTAGCGAGGATTCGATTCCAACCAGTGTGCAAATTTTCGCATGGCATTACCTCTGTGTGATACCCGGTTCTTTTTTACATCTTCCAGTTCACCAAAAGTTTGACCTTCATACAGGAATATGGGGTCGTATCCAAAACCATGCACCCCGCGTTCTTCAAGTGATATGGTCCCCACAACCTCTCCTATGAATGTATGGGGTTCACCACCGGGTAAGCAGAATCCCACCACAGTCCTGAACACAGCTTTGCGGTTAGTATCACCTTCCATGAGCTTCAGGACTTTCTGGTTGCCCAGGTGGTCTTCCACATATCGTGAATAGGGGCCGGGAAATCCGTTCAGGGCATCGATAAATATGCCGCTGTCGTCTACCATAACATCCCTGTCCAGTTTGTCAGCACACCAACGAGCGCCGTATGCTGATATGGTTTCAAGGTCATCGGCCTGCAGTTCAGGATAGTCGCAATCAAGCTGCTCTACTTCATATCCCACTTCACCCAGGATATTTTTTGCTTCTCTGAGTTTATGGGCATTGCCAGTGGCAAAATATATCTTATGCATACCTTCCTCTCCTTTCAATCTGTGTTACCCGCTCAAGTACAGCGTCAGCACCTGAAAATGTCTGGCGGTACGCTTTGGAAAACGCAGATATGAGTTCTTCATGGTCGTTGTGTGTGCTCTCGTAGGTCTGGAACAGTACATGGATATCCACACCTTGCGCCTCCACAGAGTTGTCATAATAGGCTAACCCGAAATCGATGAGGTATATCCGGTCGTTGTGCAGTATCATGTTGGAAGTAGTGAGGTCGCCATGCACAATATTGGCACCGTGTAGCTTGCCCACTACAACTCCCACATCGCTGCTTAATCGAGGTGTGATGATATCTTTTATTTTTGGGCCTTCAATGTATTCCATTGTTATCTCAAAATCCTCAATGTCATAGATTATGGGTGTGGGCACACCATTACGCCTGGACTCAGATGTTAGGCGGGCTTCTGTCCTGGTGCGGTCCCTGCGAATTAGGTTGTCGAGGGCTTCCAGACGGTAACCTTTAGGCAGGCGTTTCTTGATGACCATGCCGTCCCTGAGTTCGATTGTGGCTTCGGCGCCCATGGCTAAGAACATGAGTGGGGGAAATGACTTGGAATAATATAAAGCTGTGGACTTATATTGTATGAATATGAGGGTGAAGACTTATTTTGGAATGGATTCTGTACTCCAAATCGTGACTGGTGCCAAAATATTACTTGTATTATGTGGCTTTACTGTGTTCAACTGGGACTATTCTGCACACCATTCACTCATTCCATCCATTGCCGTTAAATTGCCGATAACTCACCGATAAAGTATAACTCCGTCCCCTTTTTGATGGGTCAGCAATCTCCAACCACCCCTCTTTGACCCAGTCTTTCAGCAGTTTACGTGCCATGCGTTGTGAAAGTCCCAGAATTCGGGCAACATCAGCAGAAGTTATCAGTTCAGTTCTTGCAAAAAGAGATAGCACTACCCTCTGCCTGGGGTCAAGCCTCCGTAAGGCTTCAGGCTCAATTTGCACTTCGTCTCCAACCCTACTTTGTGCCTCCTTTTTGGCGAATGTGAAAACGTCGGCTAATGTCCTGATAAAATATTCAACCCAGACAGTGAGGTCTGCCTCGGCCCGGCCTTCGTAGTAATTATGATGAGGATGGACCGACAGAGCATGATAATATTCTTCAAGTTCCCGAGCGTGGTGTTCTTCCAAAGAAAAGAAGCCGTTCAGACTGTAACCGCCCATATGAAGTATGAAAGTGGCCAGCAACCTGGCAGTCCTGCCATTACCATCATAGTAGGGGTGAATAGTTACGCTACCTTTTACTTTCTCTGGATTAAGTGGATATTTGTCCCGGGGGTCAAGAAGATTCAAATATGCCGATGGTTCACGGTTAAACTCACCATTATTATCTCGAAGATATGCTTTATAGCAATAACTATTTTAATTCCTTTGTCTATCCATTCATTGCTAACAGTTATTCCATCCCCTCCAACCTCTTTGCCACTTCATCGACCTCTCGAACAAGTTCATCCTCCGTTGGCAAATAAAGTTTATACTTAGAGGCAAAAATCTGCGTATTGTCCTCAGGCAGCCCCAGAAACTCAAGTACATAAGGGTCTTTAATTACATCACGGGGAGAATCCAGTACCTGTCCATGCTCGGCCAGGGCTTTGACCTCTGCTTTATTGCGGCTCAGTGCCAAACGCTCAAAAAGCAGTGAGTTAATCTGCCTGTCCAGTTCCCTCACAGACCAGTTCTCAGATTCGACCTCCTTTACATAAAAGTCCCGTGCCTGTTCGTTATCAATACGCATAATCAAGGAATAATGAGACCAGCTTAATTTGCCAGACAATGTCTGGCAATTCTGGAAACCCAGGAAAAACTGTTTCATATTTTGTAAATTCTGGCGCGAAAAACCCCTGCCAAACTCAGCAGTCAGTCGTTTAGAGAGTTGTTCTAATGTTTCTTTTCCGTATTCAGCGCGGACTTCACCGTGTTGTTCATCTTCAACAATCAAACGGCCAATCTCAAAATAAGCATGCACCATTGCCGTATTGACTGCACGGGACACACCACTTTGCGCCTCAAGCAGGACCTGCCGAATCTGACCATATAGAAGGGAAGCTGGATTGTCTGTAATATCACTTCCATTCATCAAGTTCACTCCCAATCTCTCCCATCTCAACCAGTTCGTCCACAAAATCACAAATCTCCTTTGCAAACTTTCCCCCCTCACTGGCCGCAATCCAGGCAGTCCTCACACGCCCAGGCTGAATCCCCATATCAGCCAGCATACCTTTCAGGATATCCATCCGCTGCTGGGCTTTAACATTCCCATTTTGGTAGTGACATTCGCCAAACCGACACCCTGCCACCAGTACACCGTCCGCACCACCCTTCAAAGCCTCCAGAACAAATGATGGGTTCACCCTGCCTGCACACATCACACGGATATTCCTGACATTGGTGGGGTAGCCTGCACCCAGTGACCCTGCCAGGTCAGCTGCTGCATAACTGCACCAGTGGCACAAAAAAGCGACAATAAACGGAGTCTCTTTAATGTCCTGTGTCGCTGCACGTACCGGAGCCAGAATCTGATTATCAGTGAAATGCCTGGGCTGCAGAGCACCCCCGGGACAGGCAGCAGCGCAGACACCACATCCGCCGCAGGTTAACTCGTCCACTACAGCTTTACCGTCTACCACTGTAATCCTGTTATAGGGGCATACCTCCTCACAGAGCCGGCAGCCGATACACAGTTCATCAATGACTTCAACCCCCATCACATCTTTGGGGATACTGCCACTACTCAATATACTCATGGCCCTGGCAGATGCGGCAATACCCTGTGCAATGGACACCTGTATCTCCTTTGGCCCTGAAGCACAGCCAGCCACGAAAACACCTCTGGTATGAGTATCCACCGGACGCATTTTAGGATGGGCCGCCTGTATGAACCTGTCCGGGCGCCGGCTCAGGTTCAAGGTATTAACAATTTCACCAGTATGAGGGTTTGGCTCAAGGCCCACAGAGAGCACTACCAAATCCACAGTCTCGTCCACAATCTCCCCGGTCATGGTATCTTCATAGGTAATGACAGCCTCACCGTCTACATCTTTCACTGATGCCATCCTGCCCCTGATGAATTCTACACCTTTTTCCTGATTTCTGATATAATACTCCTCGTAGTTCTCGCCGCCAGCCCTGATGTCGATATAATGTACACTTACCCTTGACTCCGGGTCCCTGTCCCTGATAAGCCCTGCGTTCTTTATGGCAGCCATACAGCACACCCTGGAACAATACGGGTTGCCCACAGTCTCATCCCTGCTGCCCACACATTGAATAAATGCTACCCTTTTTGCCTTGTGTCCGTCCGAAGGACGGACTACCAAACCGTTAGTGGGGCCCGAAGCATTCACCATCTGTTCAAGTTCCATACTGGTGATGACGTTACGGACAATGCCATAACCATATTCGGGCTTCCTTGATGCATCAAATGGACGGTGT
Organism: Methanosarcinales archaeon; assembly: GCA_023136155.1. Taxonomy (GTDB): domain Archaea; phylum Halobacteriota; class Methanosarcinia; order Methanosarcinales; family Methanocomedenaceae; genus Methanocomedens_B. The sequence continues at coordinate 3,838 of JAGLRT010000167.1, read as the reverse complement.
CCGGTAGCTACGATAATGGCGCCCACATGGAACTCAACATCCACTTCCTTCTGGTCAAAATCCACTGCCTCTGATTCACATGCCTTCTGGCATAATTTGCACCCCACACAGTGTTCAGGGTCAACCACGGCCACAAGGGGCACAGCCTGGGAGTGAGGCAGGTAGATGGCCTTACGCAGGCTCAATCCACCATCAATTTCCCCTGGCACTTCTATGGGGCACACTGTAGCACATAATTCGATACACCCCTTGCACTTTGATTCATCAACGTACCTGGGTTTGTGCTGCGCAGTGATGTGAAAATCTCCGACATGCCCGGTTATTTTTTTAATCTCAGAATAAGTATGGACGGTTATGTTCGGATGGTCAATGGCCTCGGTAAGCTTGGGAGCCAGCACGCACATTGAGCAGTCATTTGTAGGGAATACTTCGTTGAGCCGTGCCATCCATCCGCCCAGCATTGGCTCACGCTCGACAATGTGGACTTTTATACCGCTATCAGCCATGTTGAGTGCCGCCTGGACACCAGTAACTCCTCCGCCGATTACCAATACGTCCCTGATGGCTGGAACTGTTTCAACCGTAAGTGGGCTTAACAGCCTCGCCCTGGCTACACCCATAGCCACAAGGTCCCTGGCCTTTTGAGTGGCGTAATGATAGGCATCCTTGTGTACCCAGCTGCATTGCTCACGTATATTCGCAATCTCTACCATGTAAGGATTCAGTCCGGCAGCTTCAGCCGCCCGCCTGAAGGTCACCTCATGTAATCTGGGGGAGCAGGCAGCAACCACGATGCGGTCAAGATAGAGTTTTTGGATGTCTTTCTTGATCTCATCCTGCCCCTGGTCCCCGCATGCATAGGTAATATCCTTTGACACTACAACGTCGGGCAGTGTACTGGCAAATTCACGTACCGATTCCACATTCAATTGGCCCGCAATATTGCTGCCGCAATGGCATGTATATACTCCAATTCGCATCAGGATACAGCCTCTTTTGTCAGGTTATTTAATAGAATAATATTGATAAGATATTTTATATGTAAAACATCCTTAGATTATAAGGGTAGTATAGGCACGCCGCTCCATAGGCACCCTAAAACATATCCTAATATGGCTCCTGTGTTCAGGAAAGGTAATCCTGCCTGTGGTTTCCCTTTTGCCACCAGAGCCATCAGTGCCGCAAAGGCCACAATAGTACCCGCAGCCGCACCAAGGGCCGGTGAATTGATTATACCTACACCAGGTAGCTCGAATATAAGCAAGTTTAAGTAATCAGTCCGGGTAATGAACACATTGGCCGATACTACAAGTATGGTAGGCATAATCGCATCTCCCAGGCCCATAAAGAATGCCTCGCGTTCACCTTCTTTATCATATTCGTATTTTCGGAATGAGAAGTTCAGGTGGTTCGGTATGACGAATAATATAGGTACCTTCATGTCCATCACGCCTTCAGCCAGGGCGAGCATATGTTTGGTCTTGTATACTGATATTGCATCATAGACCGCCAGCATTATCAGCAGTACCAGTGTAGGGATTACGCCAAAAGATATTCCGATAATAGCTGCTACTCCTGCACCTATCAGGATGCCGATGATGTCGATGACATGCCATTCAGGGAACCGGTAAAGCAGTACGGTAATTGCCACTGCTAATACCAGCGAAGGTATTATACGGGTACTTTCATCCATGAATATGGCAAAGATTGGAAGAAATACATAATATAGGGTAGCGCCTACTGAAAATAGGATGAAACCATGGATCAACCATTTGATATTTTTCTTGAAAGCATAGAGTATGACCAGAGTGAATCCAAGTATAAGTCCTATGTAATATATTGAATTATATATGCTATCAGGGTTTTCAGTGAACTGCATGCCTTCATCTATCATAGGTTGGGCAAGCATAACTGAGATTAACTGGACTAATAGCAGGAACACTCCCATAACAACGAAAGGAAGTATATATGCAATTGTGATTTCCTTTTTCTTGGTTTCTGTCAAAATAACGGCTCCTTCTGGTTGTAAGGAATAGACCAATAAACGTTATTAAAGTTATTATAATTATCAGGTAATCTTATAGTAAATAAAGAAGAAAGGTAATCAGAGTTACCTTCTTGTAAACGCTTCTTCGCTATTTTATGTGGGTAAATTAAACTCCAATTCGGTGCAACTGTAATAATTTTAATCAAGACCAATCCTGTTATTTTGTTGGCAGTGGAGTAGAGGTCACATTCTGAAGTACCATAGGCCTGTATATATTGCTTCCCCAGATTTTTCCTGTTGTCCGTCATTATAGTTTTTCATAGCGCTCCCTGACCTTTCATAAAACCCCCTTACCAATAAAGCCGTTGAAAACTCCGTGGAGCATCCCACAATCAATATTTATAAAACCTCATGCAAATAATAAAACTACATAATTTAGGGGGTAATACCATAATAAAGATCTTAGGAATATCAGGAAGCCCGCGAAAAGGATCCACCGATTACATAGTCAACACATCACTCACATACCTTGAGGAAAAATATGGCGCAGAAACTAAGTATTTTTCAGCCAAAGGCAAACACCTAAACTTCTGCATCCACTGCGACTACTGTGTCAGGGAGCGAAGCGGCTGCGTCCATAAGGATGACATGCATGAGTTCTATGAAGGACTGGAATGGGCAGACGGCATCATAATCGGTACTCCGGTCTACCAGGGTAACCTGAGCGCCCAGACCAAGACCATGCTGGATCGCTGCCGCGCAATGGTGGCGAAAGACCCTGACATCCTGCGCAACAAAGTAGGCGCGGCCCTGGCTGTGGGCGGCGACCGGGTTGGGGGGCAGGAGATTGCCATCCAGTCGATACATCATTTTTATATTATCAGCGAGATGATACCGGTCGGCGGCGGCTCGTTCGGTGCAAATCTTGGCGGCACTTTCTGGTCAAAGGATAGGATGGCTGAGGGTGCAGCTGAGGATGAGGAGGGGCTAAGGTCAATGCGCAAGACCATGAACCGGATGGTCAAGGCGCTGGGAGTGGTCAAGGGTATGGATATCCAAAAGAAACATTCATGAGCTTGAGGACACCTACAATCATGAAAATGGTGATGTATTTTCATACCAAAGGTTGACTATTTGCAGTTATTCTGTTGAGGATCTTATCCTTGACACGATTCCGTCAAATCCACCATCAAAACTGGCTATGTGGTATATCTCCAATTTTTTCGTAAGTTTGATTATTAAGTAATAAGTAGAATCTACAGATCAATGAAAATACTCATCTCAGGCTCTATATTATATGCTGTCGATATCCGACTTGTTTAAGCCTCAATCGCTTTGAAGAGCCTTTATCTTCTGGATATCGTTTTACATTAATGGTAGTGTCTGAAACTTGCCATTCTTATCCTTTTCATTAACTAAAATTATATTTAGCAGAGAACTTATACGAGTTCATAATTAGATGAATGTCGAACATCCAATCAATATGGTTCTGTATTTATGTATTTGTTTTTCAAATTTTCTGTTGGAATGATTTATATGAGTGTGCATTAATTTAAATATCTGTTATTATACAATACTTTCACCACATTTTAAGCAAACAATCTTTAACTTAACCATCAAACTTGACTTTCAAAGATAACTGAAAATCGTCAAATTTTTTGAAAAAACCTGCATACTACGCCTTCGTCCCACATCTATACATTTAGTCCCTAACTATTTAAATCAATAATTAAGCTATATTGATATTGAAAGAATGAAAAAAGCATATATAATATTAGTCCCTATAATTACACAATGGTTTTTTTAGAAAAGAAAAAACTGAAAGGTCATACTTACTGGTACGCCTCAGAA
>JAGLRT010000166.1 GCA_023136155.1 Methanosarcinales archaeon | reverse complement strand
AAAGAGCTTATTGAGGCGGGAAAGTTAAAATCGGTCATAGATAGGCGTTATCCGTTGGAACAGACAGCCGAGGCTCACAGGTATGTTGAAAAAGGACACAAAAAAGGGAATGTAGTGATAACTGTAGAACATAACAACAAATAAAAGGTGAATAATATGAATTCACATAAAAATACCCCCAGGCTTTTAGGAGCAGCATTCTTATTACAGGCAGTTGCATCCATGGCCAGTGGACTTCTTCTTGCGCCTGTTGATCTGCTAGAACGATCTGTATCAGGTAACATATCCGATACCATGACCATCATTGCGAATAATGCCTTGCATATGCGGGCAAGCATTGTGGGTGAGATGATCACTGCTACTGGAATTGTCCTCCTGGGCGTCCTGCTCTTTGTAACCTTGAAGAAACAGAACGAGAAGATAGCTCTTGTGGCCCTGGGACTATATCTGATAGAAGCAGCACTCCTTGCTGTCAGGGAAATATTGGTTTTCTCTCTCTTACGCATAAGTGAAGAATCTGTAATCGCGGGACACCCCGCCTATTTGCAGACTCTGGGAAAGCTGTTCTATGAATCTCAGAGTTTTGGATACACTCTACATACGTTGGTCTTCGCTCTTGGTGCAACACTGTTCTATTACCTGTTCTTCAAATCAGGATATATCCCCGGAGTTCTATGTTTCTGGGGGCTCATAGCAGCTCCTCTGGCATTCATAGGAGAGCTGTTTGCAGTATTTGGCTATGTTGTTCCGTTAGTTGTATTCCTGCCAAACCTCCCGTTTGAATTATCAATGGGAGTATGGCTTATGGTCAAGGGCATAAGGGATGGTTCAGAAACAAAGTAACACTTAATGCGCGCGCAAACGAGATAAAATGAACAGATCTGAAGTATAAAAATAGCTTGGGATACAATAATGAAGTAAACAATAGACATTATAGAAATGTATAATCAATATTTTTCCACTGTCGTTCTAAAATACAGGTAAAAACCGTTATACATAAGAACAAAGAAAAGGTGAACAAAATGGATTCAAACCGAAAGACCGCAAGAATTGTAGGAGTATTATTTATCATTTCGACGGTTGCGGGTATACTGTGTAAATTTTTTTTAGGACCGATTCTAAATGCTCCGGATTTTCTTATTAATGTTTCTGCAAATGAAAACCAATTGATAATAGGAGCACTGCTTTTGTTAATTATGGCCGCTGCAATTTTTGCCATTCCAGTCATGCTGTTCCCAATTTTAAAAAAACATAATGAAAAAATAGCTCTGGGGTATCTTGTAGCCAGGATTTTCGAGGCTGTACCGATTGTTGTTGGTGTGATCAGCTTAGTATCATTATCGACATTAAGTCAGGAATTTTTAATAGCCGGAGCCACGAATACTTCCTATTTTCAAACTCTTGGCACTTTGTTACTGGCAGCACGTAATTGGACCGATTTGATAGGAACTCAGATCGTTTTTAGCCTAACTGCTCTGATTTTGAATTATTCATTATATCAATCAAAACTCATTCCACGATCTATATCAATCTGGGGTCTTATTGGAGCTCCATTGATATTTGCAGCAGGCCTGTTAGGTATGTTCGGCCTTGTTAGTCCTTTCTCGACGATTGCGATCTTTTTGTATCTTCCAATAGCCTCGCAAGAAATGGTTTTTGCGTTATGGTTGATTATTAAAGGATTCAATTCATCTGCAATCAATACCGGTTTTTCCAAAACAAATACGGCTCTTCGCTGATTCGGATGGTTGAAGCGGGCTTGCCTGTACCGCCCGGCGCCGTGCTAACCACGGAGAAAACCCTTTCGGCTTAAAGCACGTTCATAATCCTCTCTAAACTTCCTCTACCATCTTGTAATGAAGGATGTATGTAAACCATGTTCACGGTTGAGCTGTGCCTTACCTTTACCATTCCCTCAATCAATCCCATACATATCCTTGAGCCCGTGCCCTGTCGCCATACATACCACAGTCTTACCCTCCAACACTCCTTTCACCCTCCGTGCCCCTGCATAAGCCACCGCACCACTTGGCTCCACAAAAACACCATTGCCCGCCAAAAAATCCCGTGCCTCAATAACCTCAGCATCAGACACACTCACTGCCTGCCCCCCAGTCTCTCTCACAGCACGCAAAGCCCCCAACCCGTCAATTGGATCCCCGCACGCAATAGCAGTAGCCACAGTCTGGGGGTCCTCTACAGCAATAATCTCAGACGCCTCCTTCTCCCATGCATCCACCACAGGCCGGCAGGCATCCACCTGCACTCCAAAAATTGCAGGCTTGCGCTCAATCACACCCACAGCAAACATATCACTGAACGCTTCGAAAATACCCCACAACAGGGTGCCGTTACCTACAGGTGCAATAACCACATCCGGTACACTCCAGTACAACTGGTCCGCAATCTCCATACCCACAGTCTTGGTGCCCTCCCCCCTCCAGGGGTAATCACCAGTAAGGAACGAATCCCTGTGCGCCATCACATACTCTTCAGCCTTATCCATCGCCTGTGAATAATCCCCATCCACAAACCGAATCTCAGCCCCATACGCCTTAATCTGCTTTATCTTGGCCAAAGCCACAATATTGGGCACATACACAATGCACTCAATCCCGGCAAAAGCAGCGTATGCCGCCACCGAAGCACCCATATTGCCAGTGGAAGCAAGCACAACTTTATTCTTGCCGTACTCTATCGCCTTGGTAATTTCCAGTGACGAGCCCCGGTCTTTGAAAGAACCAGTCGGGTTCATGGCTTCATATTTCACCAGCATCCTCATGCACCCGATATCTTGGGTCAACAAATCATTTTCAAGGAGGGGTGTCCCCCCTTCACCCATAGTAATGATATTGGACAGGTCGCGCACAGGTAAGAATGCCCAGTATTTCCAGTGAGTGGGGCTCGCTCGCTTGAAAGGGTCAGTCAGAAGTGACTTCCTTATAGAATCATAATCATATTCCGCATCAAGCCCTGAATTGCAGTTTGAACATCTGGGGATGGGTTTGTTCTCAATCTCACCCGGAAGATGCTGCTTGCCACACTTGAAACACCTAAAACCTGTTACATATACCATTTTGCTACTCCCTCCATTTTAATTGCTGCTCCACATCCCTATGATTTCTCTTCATGCGGCGCAGTATCTTTTTTGATAAACATTGGAGCATGTTTCATCTTACATTTTGCTGGCTGCTGTTTTACCTGCTGTGCCAGAAGCTCCTCCAGCTCATCCTCGGTCAGTTCATTATCTTCTGCCACAGAATAAGATAATAGCTAATAGTATTTTACTATTATTAAGAAAACTGGAAAAAAAAGAAATAGTGTTGGCGCTATTGCGCCAATCACGAAGTTTGTAGTGTTTATTTGTCCTGGGATTTGATATCGGTGGACAGACCCATCAGTTCTGCCGTAAGTACAATCAGGTCTTCGACCTGCATTTCATTCTCCTCATTATCCCTCAGGTCGAAATTGGTACCTTCAACACCATATATACTATCCCTGCCATCACCCAGATTACGGCGACAGAATGGACACGCTGACGACAATATATCTGCTTTCACGTCCATGGCATCTTTAACACGTGCTGATGAAATTCCCAATGCAAGGTCAGGTATTCCGGCCTTAACTCCACCACCGGCACCACAGCAACGCTGAAGGTCGCGGTTTCGCTCCATCTCAACAAAATTTGCACCAGGCATGTTTGACAACACCTTTCGTGGTCCTTCAAACACACCTACATGACGGCCAAGGTGGCAAGGGTCATGATAGGTAACAGTCTTATTGCCAAGGGACTTCTCCCATTTAATCTTACCCTGATCAATCAGTTCTGCAAGGAAATCTGCAATATGCACAACCTCAAAGTTAGGTTTGCGCCCCATCAAACGTGGCCAGTCAAGACTTGCAGCCCTGAAACAGCCTGCACAGGCAAAGAGCACTTTCTTGACTCCCGTTGCTTCAAGAGCTTCCACATTATGAATAGCAGCTTCTCTTGGCGTGTCACCGATATGTGGTTGTCCTGTCCTTATTAACGCTGAACCACAGCACCATTCATCTTCACCCAGCATAATAAAAGGTACATTCAGATGATTCAGTACCCTGGCAGTAGAGACTCCTAATACCTGCTGGTTAAATCCTGCTGTGCAGCCTGCAAAATATGCCACATCAGAATTATCCGCAATCTCCACATCATCAGGGACCCATAACAATCTGTCCTTCTGATCCTTCATATACGGGTTATGCATCTCGCCAATGAGCTTGGGGAACAGACTCTGCTTACCATAAGGACCATTGCCCCTCATAACCAGCTGTTGCCTCGTGGATTCCCACATCTCAATGGTGTTTAAGCCCCCCTCACAAACGGTGCCGCACACACCACAGGTGGTACAGTGGAACAGGTTATCATTGAAATTCTGGATATCTTCCTCGGGAATAGCCCTGGCACCGAACAGTTTTGCTCTCAGGCCATAGCTCTTACCCATGAAATCTCTCCACCGGCTAATCTTATCCTTAGGAGAAATTGACTTGTCTTTATCCATTGCATCCAGAGCCGGACACCAGTTTTCGCACTCGCCGCACCTTGTACAAGCATCATACTGCAATAAGTGCATCGGGTCGATAACATCTACCTTGATTGCTGGCTGTCCTTTCGGGACTTTAGGTATTTTTTTTCCTTCTTCTGCCATTTCACTCGCCTCCGCCGTTTGCCAGAATGACAAGTGGTGCTGCGATCATATGTATATATTTACTGAACGGGATATAAGCGATACAAAAGAGCAGTGATATCACAACATGGAACAGGGAAATAAACTCTGCCAGTGCAGCATCAGTGCCAATAAAAGTCCACGCTCCTGCAACAGTCTCCTCCGATGGTCTGAATCCCTCTGCAATAAAGCCAGTTACTGTAATGAACAATATGCCCAGTACCAGTACCCAGTCAAACATCTCGGTTCCCTTGCTCACATCAGAAATGGCAAGACGCCTGACTATTGCAATAACAAGTCCAACCAAAAGCAGGTATCC
>JAGLRT010000165.1 GCA_023136155.1 Methanosarcinales archaeon | reverse complement strand
AATGAGGATGATGGCCGTAAGGCCATCGACGCCGCATTCGGAGCCCACCGCAGCCTGAAACATGTGGTCGTAGTGGATGATGATATTGACATTTTTAATCCATCTGATGTTGAGTACGCCATCGCAACCAGGTTCAGGGCCGACCGCGACCTGATTGTGTACCCCGATGTCAGGGGCAGCAGCCTTGACCCCATGTGTACCCCTAATGGAAATACCACCAAGATGGGATTGGACGCCACTATGATACTGGGCGAAGAACATAAATTCAGGCGTCCGTCCGTGTTGGAGGATTAGGATTGTATCTTACCAGAGAAGAAGAAGCATTGCTGGACGGGGAAAAGGGGCCAACTCTCCAAAAGGCCATGGAGCTACTTACCGCCTTGGGTGACATCTACGGTGCAGATTCACTTGTACCCATAAAAAGTGCCCAGATAGCTGGAGTCAGTTACAAGACTATTGGTGATGCAGGGCTGGAATGGATATCTGACCTCAAAGGAAAAGTGGTTGTGCCCTCCATACTGAATCCCGCTGGTATGGACCTTGAACGCTGGCATGAGATGGGCGTGGATGAGGAATTTGCAGCCAATCAAACAAAAATCATTGAAGCATACCAGCGCCTGGGCATACGATGCGAATGCACGTGTACACCATATCATATCGATACCTCGCTGGCCTCCTTTGGCGACCACCTGGCCTGGAGTGAAAGTTCAGCGGTCTCATATGCCAATTCCGTTATCGGCGCCAGAACCAACCGCGAAGGTGGACCATCGGCACTTGCTGCTGCACTCATAGGCAAGACCGCAAACTACGGATACCATTTAGATGAGAACCGGGCACCAGTTATCACTGTTCAGGTTGACTGCCAGTTATCAGGTGCTGACTACGGCGCACTGGGTTATCTGGTGGGGGCACAGGTTGGTTCAGACATCCCTATGTTCAGACTACAGTCACGGCCAACCAATACAGAACTTAAGGCACTGGGTGCTGCCATGGCAGCCTCAGGTGCGGTGGCACTGTATCATGTGGTCGGAGTAACTCCTGAATCCGGTTCATACCAGGCCCCGGACGAGACCATTACTATTGAACGCAGCCAGCTCGATGAAGTGTTCGGGAAAGATCGTGGTCACCACGTTGACCTGGCAGCTCTGGGCTGCCCCCATTATTCACTGGAAGAACTGGAATTGGCTGCCGAGTTGCTTGAAGGAGTGAGGGTAGAAAAAGAGGTGTGGATATACACCTCGCGCCAGGTCAGGGATGCATCTCCTGATGCGGTGCGCAGGATAGAGGCCAGCGGTGCAAAGGTGTTCGTGGACACGTGTATGGTAGTATCCCCTGCTACGGACCGGTTCGGATACGTGCTCACTGATTCTGGCAAGGCATTGAAGTACATCCCAGGCATGTGCGGTGTGGGGTCAGGTCTGGCCAGCATTCGTGAATGCCTTAAAGGGAGGAATTCTGATTAAGACCTTGAAAGGCAGACCAATTTCCCGGGGATGTGGCCAGGGCGAAGCACTGGTTACCAATGAGTCCATCTCATTCCTGGGCAGTGTTGATCCAACGACCGGCATAGTAATTGAGGAAAAACACGAACTAAAGGGACAGAGCATAAGCGGTAAAGTACTGGTTTTCCCTGCAGGAAAAGGTTCGACCGTGGGTTCCTATGTAATGTACCAGTTGAAGAAGAACGGCACAGCCCCTGCAGGAGTAATTAATCGGTCTGCCGAGCCCATTGTGGTTGTGGGTGCCATCATATCAGGAATAGCAATGGTGGACAGCACCGAACCTGATGCCATCACTACCATTAAAACAGGGGACATGGTACGGGTCGATGGCACAAGAGGGGTTGTAGAGATATTATGAACGAACCGGACGGCAGTCATATTGACATTGCTGACAATACTGATAGCGAAATTAACATACTCGAGTTTATTCGGTCAGAAGTGCCGGATTTTAAAATTTATGAGTATTCATACGAAGATGGAGCATACTTTTTTTCAGGCACTCCCACAAACGACCCAAAAGACGTGCTCAAACGCCTGTGGATTCCCTTATCTACCATGGGATATGGAGTCCAGATGGCATACGAACTGGGTGAATATATATTGGTGGTGGCCCCAATTGAAGAAAAGCCGGAACGTATCAGGTGGAATGTGGCACTGGCGATAGTTACCGTTTTCACTACTATGTTCTTTGGTTCTTTTTTCTTTGGTGTGAATCCGTTTTTACATCCGGAACAGATTACTGCAGGATTGCCATTTACTCTTGCTATCATGTTCGTGCTGGGTTCCCATGAGATGGGGCATTACATTGTTGCAAAACGACATGGCATGAAGACGTCCCTGCCTTATTTCATCCCTTTCATTGGAATTGGAACCATGGGAGCTATCATTAAGCACAGGGGTCCTATTCCGAGCCGTACTGCCCTGTTCGATGTGGGAATTGCCGGACCAATTGTTGGCCTTATCGCCTCGATAATAGTAACAGCCATCGGTCTGTCCCTGCCACCTTTAGATATTGTACTCCAGGATGGTTTTCTTAATTATGAGTTGTCAACACCTCTGTTGTTTACCTTTATTGCCAGTTTTGTAGGAAAAATTAGTAATGAAATGATTATTCATCCAGTGGCCTTTGCCGGTTGGATCGGCATGCTGGTAACTGCACTGAACCTGATACCTGCCGGCCAGCTTGACGGCGGACATATTATGCGTGCCATGCTGGGCCCCAGGGCAGCTTATATATCCGCCGTAGTACCTTTCATACTGCTGTCTTTGTCACTGTTCATCTATTTTGTATTGCATAAGAACGGTTTTATGTGGATGTTCTGGGGATTGTTAATCTCTTTATTTTCAGTCGCGGGCCACCCCGAGCCTATGGAAGATTCTGACAATTTAGGAAGTGGCAGAATGTTGCTGGGCATACTGATGTTCCTTGCAGGACTGTTGTGCATCACACTGATCCCCATTCAGGTATAGGGGGATTGAGACTGGACAGGGTACATTTTCGCTGGAACCAGAAGAACAGTAACAGCCTGGCAGCACTGATGCCATTGGTACAAGCAGCACACACAGTACAAAAGGCAGAGGATGGGATAATGGTGTATAGTTTTGCCACGGCCCAGGCCAGTGCGGTCTTTAATGAAGTGAGGCAGTCATCAACTGATTCCACATATATTGCAGGAGGACCCCATCCTTCTGCCCGTACGCTGGAGTGCCTGGAATATTTTGACTACGTCGTGGTGGGAGAAGGTGAAGAAACTCTGCCCGAACTGGTCAACAGCATCCATAGCAGTGACCCTTGTGAGGTGAAGGGCATTGCATATATGGACGGGGGCAGGTGTGTATATACAGGTGCAAGACCCTCTGTTGACCTGGACCTCTACCCTCCGTTCTCACCAGAACTTCTCAAAGGTTATATCGAGATAACCAGGGGCTGCCCCCACAACTGCGGCTATTGCCAGACACCCCGCCTGTTCGGGCACCGGATGCGCCATCGCAGTCCTGAAGTGGTGGCTGAGTATGCAGGAATGATGCGGGATGTGAGGTTCGTATCGCCCAATGCTTTTGCATACGGTTCAAAGGGAAACCGTCCTGAACCGAACAAAATTCAGGCACTGCTTGAAGCCGTCTCAAAGAAATGCAGGATGTTCTTTGGAACTTTTCCTTCAGAGGTCAGGCCCGAATTCATTAATGATGAAACCCTTGAACTGGTAAAACAGTACTGTCACAACACATCGCTGAGTCTGGGTGCGCAGAGCGGCAGCCAGAGAGTGCTTGATGATATCGGACGGGGGCATACGGTTGAAGAAGTGAAGTGCGCAGTGGAACTGTGCAGGGACTATGACCTGACGCCGGTTGTTGATGTGATATTCGGGCTGCCTGGAGAAACGCCTGCCGACCAACATGAGACGCTTGAGCTGGTTGAATGGATAATAACAAAGGGAGGGAACTTACATTCACATTATTTCACGCCCCTGCCAGGGACGCCGTTGGAAGATGCGATGCCTTCTGCTGTGGGTAAGGATGTGAACCGGGTGATGGGGCGGCTGGCGCTTGGTGGAAAGGTTACTGGAGTGTGGGAGCCAGGTGTTCGAAGTTTTACAGATTGAATTTAAGAAATCAACAGATTTAATCACTTTTCCGACAATCCCAAGATGAACACTTTCTTCAATTTCCTTTATTTTAGTACGGATTATATCCTTTCTCAAAATTCACCTGTAAATATAATCATGGAACCTTGGTTTGAACGACTCAAATTCTTTTATGGTATCAAGTGCAACATCGTACAGAAAACTCTGCTTTTTGGCATATATAATCCGGCCATTCAATACTTCTACCCTGACGTACAGGGGCAGTTGCTGGAACATCCGGATGTCAAAAACACTCCCTTTTAGTCTTCTTAAAATATCCAGCCTGAACCGGGACAGGGCTTCATTTTCATCCGCATTATAATATATGCACAGGTCTATATCAGAACCTGATATTGCATCACCCCGTGCTGCCGAACCGTAAAGTATTATGAACTCAATTCTGTTAAACTCTGACATCGATTTGATGGTTCTGTTAAACCTTTTAATTTCTTCATTGACATTTAGGGTTCTATCAAATCTGTGTTTCAATACTTGGGAATGGCTGGGCATTATTTATTCACTTATCAAATGTTATTATATTTTATCATATATACCTGACTTTGAAAGATCGCAAA
>JAGLRT010000164.1 GCA_023136155.1 Methanosarcinales archaeon | reverse complement strand
AGGTCCCCATCATTGAAAATCGTGAAAAATTCTGATATCGCAAGCATTTTTTCATTTTTGTTTTCAATGTTATCCAGGGTATCTTCCAGTGCTCTTAGCAGCATTGCACGTACACTCTGGGTAACAGGATTATGGATGATGGCAGAATAATGGTGTGAACGTGCAATGAGCATGGATTCTGCTGCTGCCAGTGCCATATCCTCACTATAACTATCGTGGCCGCCCAGAACCACCCGACCGTCGTGGAGGGTGAGGCTATCCACAATTTGCTCCACATCTATCAAACCAAGGGATACACCTGTGTGGTATGAATCGCGCACGAGAAAGTCTATGCGGTCCGCATCGATGTCTCCTGATATTATCTGTGCAAGATAGGGTTTGTGGTTTCCACTAATATTTCCGATAGCCATTGCAGATATCTCTGAAAAGAACTCAGAGGCATCGACATCGAAAACGGTAGTGACCTCATTGGCAATATGATCATATTTTGGAAAATTGTTCCTTATAATATAACTGGTAAACATTTCATGGCTGGAAAACCGCTCACCATCAATCACTGGCATAAGACTTGGGTTCCTTGCAAGTACAGATTCCACTGAATGGGAATATGCAGAATGTCCCACATCATGCAGCACCCCGGCAACCCTGATCTTCAGGATTTCCTGTTCTTCCAGACCCAAGGCATGCCCCATCATATTTGCCACGTGCATGGTGCCAATGCTGTGCTCATACCGGGTGTGGTTGGCTCCAGGAAATGCAATATCGGCCAGCCCTAATTGCTGGATACGGCGCAGACGTTGCACCTCACGCGTGGAAATAAGCATTGATTCCAGCTGGCTGATATGTACGTGCCCGTGTAAGGGGTCATGAACTGTGCCACCTAGCTGCATGTATGATTAAAAGTACATATGACACATAAAAACTTGGATTTATTCAGTGGGCTTTGTGTGTAAAGTACATCCTGTGTATAAAGTCAGAAATCTGTGTATTAAGTCGAAATATATTACGATTTTCAAAACAAAGCCATTGAGTTATGCAATAACAATTCGTCACGTACTCCGAATTTCGCTTCGCTCAAATCCGGGGCATCAACTTGGTCGGAGGTTGGTTGTTAGGATGAGTAATAAGCAGATATGAATGTGCCATTTGTCAAAAAGTTTGATGTGAGCAAAAAGAAGGTAAAACATATATGCTATAATAAACTATGGTTTGCTATGGTGAATTGACATGGTAACTTCAATCCAAATAAGTGAAGAACTGCAAAAAGAGCTCATTAAAAGGAAATTCACTATAAAAGAAACTTATGAGGAAGTAATCTGGGATTTAGTGGAAGATTCTCAAGAACTTAGTGAAGAGACAAAAAGGGAGATAGCACAAGCCCGTGTTGAAATAAAAGCAGGCAAGTCCCATACCTTAGCGCAGGTCAAGAAAGAGCTGGGACTATGACTTATGACATCATTTTCTCAGACAAAGCTCTTAGACAGCTTAAAAAGATGGAAAAAAACGATCAAAAGCGAATAATTGCAGTATTAGAAAGGATTAGAATAAGGCCTGAAGTGTTTGTAACCAAACTTGTTGGAGATCCAGGTTATAAGATACGTGTGGGTGATTATAGAGTCATAATGGATGTTGATAATAAAAAACTTCACATATTAATTTTAAAAGTTGGTCATAGGAAGAACGTATATGATAAATAAGTGCCAAAATTAAAATTCAGGATTTGTGATTGAAATTCTTATCCTATACGAGCATGAGTTTTGCCACCCCAGCGATTGTATTCTGCTCAAGCTTCCACTGTGACTGGGAGTGTCGCCAATCGCTAAGGCCACCTCTGGTTCGCTTGCGCTCAGGGCTGTGGCTGCCGATACTAGGGAACGCCGCACAGCACCTCACGATACCGCACTTCCTGTTCTCTTCGTCCGGGAGCAGACCCGGACGGGGGGATTTTAACCCATAGTGGGACATGATTTTTTTTAACCTCCAATGTCCTGTTTATTTTTCATTCTCTTTTATGCTTCAAGTCACGAACCCCGGACGTCGCTACGCTCTGTCCGAGGCATCCGGTTAATGCTCGTGTTATTATTTTAATATCCAAGATGAATTCCTTATACATTTTCATAAAATTTATCGTGATATTTGATAGGTTATCACGAAAATAATCATTGCAATCATTGTAATACCTAACCCAGATTCAATGAAGACCAGAATAAAAATCAACAAACCCGGCAAGATATCGAAAATATGCCCGCCGGGTCATTTCTAATTGTCTAATACGCGTATTCGGCAAAACCTTCTGTACAGAAGTTAATGGATTTGCCGTCTATTGTACCGGTCACTGTATAGATACCTGTTAGTTCCCATATAATAAAGTCCAGGTTCGGATCTATTCTGATGGGCATGGCACTTGAGGTATGGAATACCGATGTGACAGAATCGACATCAGATTGTGCTGTTGCAGTGATGTATTCAGGATAAAGCCCCATCATAACATATTTAAATTCCACATTCTGGAAAATACCGATCTGGGCTTTATTTTTCCATAGTAGTAACCGATTTCCAGTATCTGGAATATGACTTCCATCGGTCAGTCTGCCCAGTACGATAGTGTATCTTCCAACATCAGTATCCGGATCATCGTAATTCATTTCTATGGCCTGTCCCCAGTCCCATCCTATGTTATCGCCCCAATCCCAAATGCCAAAGTTGTGGTCATGGTAGCCCCGGACGCCGTCCAGGTTATATTTGACTTCATTGATGGTCAGACTCCCTTCTACCTTGCACGCAGGCGCAGCACTGACCCAATTCATGTCGCCAGGTGTATCACCGATATCGCCGTTGAATATTTGGGTAGGGTCAGCTTTTGGGATATACGTTGCATCATAGATTATATGAATCGGATTTCCATATACATCAGTTCCATTTATCTCAGCATTGACCCTGTAACCGTTTGGCATCAGTCTGACATAATTGTTATCATTGAATGTAAGATCAGGAGAATCATCTGAAACATCAATAGATTGGATGGAGTAATATTCCTGGGTAGCACTCGGATAATCACCTATCATGTAAGCCATCAACACAATACCGTATCCAGTTGATTCTGTCTGATTCCCACCTACATTAAAAGTCACAAAGAATTTCAGGTCATTGGTCTCATCTATGATGTTGAAATAGTGCCATTCCTTATATGAATCGTTGCTCAATTCAGGATGAAAAGAATCCAATGCGGATAGCTCCTGTACCAGATTAGCATTGGATTTATCAGCATTAGCCACAGGTACTACCAATAAGGCTAGGACCAGAAAGATTACAAGAATGATTGATTGATTTTTCATATATCAAACCTCCAGTTTAATTAAAATGTACTTAAAACTTTTTATATAAAATTAATTTCATCCTAAAATCTTATGATGGGAATGGGTCTTCATGCAGTGGGACATACATTTTATTTAACTCCAATGTCCTGGTTGTTTATCAGTCTCTTATATCCTTCAATAACTATCTCCGTACTTACAATACAGAGTCTTCTTATACTTAAACTAAACAATTTGTTCCTATTAATCCCATTTAATTATTATTTATCCGCCCAATCTATCTTCCCTATCCCATCACACTTTGAAAGCAGTGCCACACGGCTGAGTTCCACATCATCCTTTAATTGATAATTCAACTCATCTGCCAACCGGGCTGAAAACTCGAGTATCTCTTCATGCTGGGGCATAGCATCCCTCTCGAGCCTCTTGCGTGAATACCCAAGGTGCATGTAGGCCTTAACCTCTACAAAGTCAGGTGCTGCCGTCTCGATAAGCCTGGCATAACCCTGGACATCCTTAATATTTTGCCCTTTGACAAGTGTTAACCTTATAGCAGTCCGTGAGGGGTGGTCGTGCAAAATTTCCAGGGAGTGCAGTATCTGTTCCCACATGGCAGGATTGCGTGGGAAACATATCTCCAAATAAGTATTTTTATCAGGTGCGTCCAGACTCATGTACAGCTGGGTAGGCCTGATATCTTCAACAACTTCAGGCCGGGTGCCGTTTGTTACCACAAAGGTAGTAAGGCCACGGCGGTGGAACTCTTCTACAAGGCCACCCAGGTGCGGGTACAGGGTAGGTTCACCAGCCAATGATATAGCAGCGTGCCTGGGCTCCATGGATTGCTGCCATATCGATTTGTCAATATTCTCAATACCCCCATATCCTGACATAAAACTACGTTGGGCATTGATACAGCCCTCTACAATAGTCTCAGGAGCATCCCAGTGCCGGGGTACTTCTACCGGGTGCTCGATCGGGCGCCAGCAGTAAATACATGCCTGGTTGCAACCCAGGTACGGTGTCATCTGGATACAACGGTGGGAATCTATGCCATAGAACCTTGATTTATAACAAGTACCCTCTTCCTTGACTGCCCGGCCCGACCACAGGCAGGGTTTTACCGCACTGTGAGCGCCTACAATATGGTATCCCTGCTTCTTGAACCGGTCGAATAGGTCTGATTGAATGTTCATAGCATCTGGTAAGTTCACTTAAACGAGATAATCTTTATGTCCAGACTGCCAAGGTCCACTACTGCAACCCTTGCAGGGTCTGGCTGAAGGTTCATGCGCCTCTGGAACTCAGTCTGGGACTGCCAGGTGCCGCTATTGACCACTTTAACTCCCCGATAGGTTGTACAGCCCACAGTATGCACATGACCACAATGCAGGATGTCAGGTATCTTATCGATTAGAAGATGGTCGGTCCTTTCGGGTGCAATGGATACCTTGCTGCCGTAAATTGGTGAAAGATGCCTGCACTTTAACATCTCTATCATTGGTTTGACAGGGTCCTCGTATTTCATACCTGGCAAGGTGGCAATAAGGTCATCAATGCTACGCCCATGGTAGATTAAAGTATGTACTCCATCCATGGACACCACTGCCGGATTGCCAACGAAAACCACCTCTGGCCTGAACATTTGTTTTACGTTATCAGGTAAAGCGGGCTGGGGTTCTGCCTGCCGCACAACATCGTGATTGCCAGGAGAGATAATGACCTTGATATGTTCAGGTATCTGGTTAAAATATTCGGCTGCCTTTCGGTACTGGTCATACACATCAATGATGGACAATTCCTTGTCCTGATCCGGATATATCCCTATGCCGTCTACCAGGTCACCAGCAACTACCAGGTATTTGATGTCGCCCACGTCAATAGAGCCGTTATTTTGGGTATTGGTACCCCCGTTGAGCCATTCAAGGAATGCCAGCCATTCAGGTTCCAAAAAAGTGTCGCTGCCAACATGTACGTCAGATATCAGCACAGCTAGTCCTGAACTACCGGGTTCACCTAGTTCAGTACTTCTCCTGATTGGAATTTCAGGCAACATTATATCATTAATGAAAAGCAAGTTTCCGTCATCGCTCAATGTACCGGTAAAACCGACTACTTCGTCCAGCATTAATTTCATGGCCCGGTCAAACAGTTCTTTGTTTTTTTTAAGTACCATGGTACGGAAAGTGCCTGTAGTATCTTCAATCTCTATCATCCTGTGACCGTTCTTGGATGTACGAATATCAGATACCATACCAATGAGCGAAACTTCTTCACGTCCCTCTACCAGCCCGGTCGTGCGCCGGCTCAGACTTTCTATGGGCCGGAAACTAATATTACGGTTCCTCAGCAGTTCACTCAATCTTGTGAACCGGTCCCTGAAATGATCCACGAATTCCCCTATTTCACCCACACAGGTGGACTGATCAGTGATGTCAGATATTACATCCAGGTCCCATGTCCATTCATCTTCATAATCAGGATCCCTGACAGGTGCCCGGTAACATTCGGATAATGATGCTTCCTGTGTTATTGATGAAGATACAAACGTACCTGATAATCCAATACGGATATGTTCAGGATTGACTACCAGAACGGATTCGTCAAGTGAATCCATGATAGTATTGATCAAACCCGGACTTGAATTATTCTCAATTAAGATTGACAATGCATTTGGGTCAATCTGGTACCCTGCCTGTGCAAATAGTTCAATTATAGTTGAATTCTGATCATTTATGTTCATAAAATTCGCACAAACATTATCACCTCAGACGCTATAAATATTCGCCCATATGAATTCTCTTGACAAGCAACCAAGCATGAAAAAGATATTGAACTTAATTCAGCAGTTCAGAACCAGTGATAATTCCTGGATAGGGCTAACAAGGGACCTGCTCTTCATTAGTGGTATGATTCTCCTTATCATGCTGGTATCCCAAATCACCCTGGGTACCCCCAGGCCGGCCGTGGCTGTGGAATCAGGTAGCATGCTGCCTAACATTGGTATTGGTGATGTGGTGTTAATCCAGGATTTCGACAGGACAGAGATTATTTCATATACACAAGGAAGTTTATCCGGATACAAATCTTTTGATGAATACGGAGACGTAATACTTTACCACAAATTCGGCAATACAACCGCTACTCCTATCATCCACAGAGCCATGTATTGGGTGGATAAAGGTGAGCCAATGTGGAACGGTGGACCTGCAGCCCCTCATGCTGGATATATTACCAAAGGAGACAATAACCGGGGTATTGACCAGGTATATCCCACAAGCATACTTCAACCTGTCAGGGAAGAATGGATTATTGGAGTGGCACGGTGGCACATCCCTTGGGTAGGTTATCTTTCACTTGCAGTCCATTAATGTAGCGAGTACAGTGCTTAGAAATAATCCCAGCTTAAAATAGATGGGACTGACTGTTCTGCATGACCGGGACAAAGTTTTCAAGGGGTTTTAACCTATAGTCTTCCAAGAGTACGTTTGTGGTGTTATTTTCAGGAACGCTTAATGAAATGGCTTTGGTCCGTCCATACCTGCCTTTACTTACTACCATAGCGTTCACGATACCCAGCATGTCAAGTTCAGATATAAGGTCTGTTATCCTACGTTGTGTCAGGATATCGGCATCGATGTCACCGCACATCTGTTTATAAGTAGTATATACCTCACCTGTGGAAATGTTGTTACTTGGTTTTTCCAGCCTCTCTTTGATTTTCAATACGCTCAGCAGAACCAATTTAGATTGTGTAGGCAATGTGCGGACTACTTCCACAATTCTGTCTACTTCTATCTTATCCTGGGCAACTCTTACATGTTTTTCTTCCACAATGGAAGATTTGGATCGCTCAGCAATCTCACCTGAAACCCTGAGCAGGTCCAAAGCACGTCGGGCATCACCATGTTCCTGGGCTGCAAATGCAGCACACAAGCGTGTTACCGTTTCATCAAGTGCATTCTTCTTGAAAGCTATTTTTGCTCTCTGTTCAAGGATATCGTATATCTGTTCAGCATCGTACGGCGGGAATATAATTTCTTCTTCACCTAATGAACTCTTTACTCTCGGGTCGAGGAATTCTGTGAATTTCAAGTCATTTGATATACCGATAAGACTTACCCTTGCGTTTTTAAGGTTGTCATTGATTCTTGACAGGTTGTATAGTACATCATCCCCTTTCCTGACAAGTTTATCTATCTCGTCCATTACTACAATGACTATACGTTTTTTTTCATCCAGAGAATTTTTGAATTCTTCGTATACCTGATCCGTAGGCCACCCAGTCATGGGTACTTCTTTACCCAGATGCCTTGCTAAAGTGGCCAGAAGACGGTATTGGGTATCCACTATTTCACAGTTCATATATATCACAGTACAAGGCATTTCATGTGATTCCCCTGTCTTTTCAAGTTCGTTCCCTACATACTTAACAACGGCAGTTTTTCCTGTACCTGTTTTTCCATAGATTAAAATGTTAGATGGTGTATCTCCCCTTAACGCTGCCACCAGTATGCTAGCTACAGATTGGATCTGCTCATCCCTATGAGGTAGATTTTCAGGCATGTAAGTAGGTCTCAGGACTTCTTTGTTATTAAAAATAACAACATTACTAAGGTAGTCTTCAAAGAGTCCGTTTAATGATTTTTTGTCAATGATTTTTTTTTCAGTTTTTGAGTCTAACAATTGCATATCACCTAAACATTTAACATGAACATTTTTTTTCAATTAATTCCTAACCACTAAATTACTACAAACAAAATGTTTGTAGTCTCCACTTGATGCATAAGAAGTATACCTTTTTATAGGTTCTGGTTTACACTTCTACATTTATTGTAGAAACTTAAAAAATCAACATAAAAATAAGATTTATAAGTATCAAGAGAGCCGTTTATTGGTTATATTTTTCATTGTTTTTTCAAAATTTTAAACTATTGAATGCTATTTTCAGGATGACCCCTTTATTTCTAGTGGAGAGTTTATAAAGGAGGGGAACCGTATGATTTCAACTGGAAATACATAAAAAAAACAAATTAAGATAATATTATTAACATAAAAAAAAAGCAATGAATGCCTATTGGATTATTTTATATATATATCTTTCCATTTGGTTATATTGTTCACATATAGAAAAGTATACACGTATTTATTTATAAGTCAAAATGCTTAGAAATGTTGACTTTTCTGACAATCTCTAATTACGATGATTGTACTGACCAAATAATACTTAAAAATAAGTGATTAATTTAACAAGTAATTGTCGAAAAAGTACTTGACAGATTGTTCCAAAAGTAAATAATCCTCAAGAAATAAACTTAACTAAGCGTTTAAATTTTAAACTAAGGAATATAATCTCAAAATCAGGAGTTTTGGGACAGCCTGTTGAAAAGTGAACAAAATAAAAATATATAATTCATATACAATGAAAAGTAAATTGGAAACTTAAAAGAAAATGCTTCTATTAAATCTCCACGCGAAATCATGGGGTAAGGGTTAATCCCTTCATTCATCTACCGGAACTGTTTCAAGTTGGCCTGCTAAATTCCATATTAATGTTCTTGTGTGCAAAGGCAAATTTTGGTCTGTACTTATGTCATCAAGAATCCTTATACTTTTAGCAGCCCTGATTGCAGTTGAATCCTCATTCTTTGAAAGAATACCTTTTATTTCATCAGCAGAACGTCTAATATTTCTTGGAACTGAATCATCATTAACAATACGATCAACAACTTCTATACACTGTCTAATCACTTCAGCTGGTTCGGCTGGCTTTCTCATCATTTTCAAACACATCCTTAGATTTAAAATTAAAACAGATACATATTAATTTAATAATTTTAATATTATTTCGTAATTTAAACTTAATTAAACTTTAAACTTAATTTAAAAATCAACGCTTAATTTAAGTGTTTATATTACTTATAATGTATGAAAGATTTTCGGTGATAAAATTGGCTAAGACTGACGAAGACATAAAACTGGAGAAAATAGGAAAATACTTGGAGTTGGGAGGAACTATGCTGGCTCAACATTGTGAATGCGGCGCTCCATTGTTCCGTTACCATGGTAATGTAGTATGTCCTATCTGTGATTCTAATAGCTCTAACAATCCTGACATTATTGAATCCAGAAAAAAGGAAAAACAAGGCAGAGAAATTAGCAGACAAAATGAAAGTTTGTTACAGGCAAATACATCAAATACAGATAACACGTTATCTGGTCAGGCAGTTCCTTCAATAACACAACAATCAATATCTTCCCCTCAACAAATGTTAAATTCCCAGGCACCAAAGGCACCTGTGTCAACGGCAATATCTTCATCATCAGTGCCCCCTATTTCACCCAAACAGGCATCAGGGTATGAAGCTACAACTAAAATTATATCACCTGAAACTCAGGAATTTATCAGTTGCACCATAATTAACAAAGTGGTTCAGCTCTGCCTTGACCTGCAACGTGAAAACGACCTGGCCAGGGTCAAACAACAGATGGAAGCCATCAAATCAGGTACAAAGGCATTGAAAAATCTTAAAAAAATTAATTAGATATTCGATAAGGCAATATCATCCTTTATACTTGCCGCCTACCACTTCCCTGATACGCTGCGCAGTCTTCAGGCCTATTGAGTTGACACTCATCAGCTCATCAGTGTCAGCTTTCATCACTGCTTCCACACTACCGAAATGGCGCAGCAATTTACCTGCAGCTTTAGGTCCGATATTTGATATGGCAGATATGATATACTCCTGCTGTTCCTTCAA
The DNA here is from genome assembly GCA_023136155.1 of Methanosarcinales archaeon. Taxonomy (GTDB): domain Archaea; phylum Halobacteriota; class Methanosarcinia; order Methanosarcinales; family Methanocomedenaceae; genus Methanocomedens_B. Next base: position 567 of record JAGLRT010000164.1, on the reverse strand, counting down.
TGTCATAGCTGTCTTTTTACCATGAAGACTTGGCGTTCGTTTCTTATCTTCCTGCTCACGCCTGGCAATGGTACCAATCATTTCTGCCGTTTCCGATTCATCCCTGGTATTGAGGATAGGAACTCCGAAATCTATAACTATTGATGCAAGCACACCCCTGATAGCATTGGGATGCAACTGCCTGCCGGTATATAGATTCTCGCCTTCGATAATCAGCACAGGTCGTTCATAGGTCCGGGCCAGGTCTGAAAGCTGCCTGAAGATGTTTCGCTTCTTATCAATAATGGAATCCAAAAAGTCCATATCAGTCTTGCGCTCAATTGCCACCCGGTCACTAACAATATAGTCACCTACTTCCAGTGTGGAAAGGACGATATCAACCCCTCCATTATCCAGGGCTCGTGCCACACCTGAGCGTATTTCACGCTGGTCCACATATACCAGGGGTTTTTCATTATCATAATCGAATATCTGTTTCTGTCCTGTAGAGGTAGTTGCAGCTTTATCGTTCATGTCAGCCAGATCAATATTTCCACTTTCATCATACGTACCCTGCCCGCCAACTCC
>JAGLRT010000163.1 GCA_023136155.1 Methanosarcinales archaeon | reverse complement strand
AGCCCGAAGGTCAGTCCGGTCACGGGTCCGCCGAAGCGCAGGGTAAAGTAGGGGGTGTCCACAGAGTTGCGGTAGCCGTATTCGCCTTTCACATCAATGTCCCCTTGTTTGGATATGGCAATGCCGGACCCGAACTTATAGTGCTGGTATAGCCGTTCGGCCCCGTAATGCACATCGCCTGTGGATGATGCAATTGCGCCAAGGGTAAAACCGAGGAACATGGCTATGAGTGGGACAGGGAAGGGGCTGCCCAGCAGGCCATGTATCACAAAGGACAGTAAGGTGAGGCATAGAGCTGTGAGGAAGGTATATGCCATGGAAAGGGGTAGGGGGGAAAGCAGGCTGTCCCAGTATAGCATTTGTTTGAAGTTCTTCATGCTGGCGATGCGTGAAATGTGGGCAAGTGAGCCATATATTCCCTGTAATAATGATGCGGTGAGTGCACCAAACACTGAACCAAGAATGACACCAGGGATAGGGTCCATTCCCAAACGGGCCGAAAGAAGGTAGGCTACAGTTGCAGCCAGTGCCGCCCATAAGGCATTCTGGGGGGGCTCACCTGCGATGGCCTTGTTGTAATACCTGTGCAGGTGTTCAATCTGGGGGGCAAGCTGCACCTGAGAATTGGGGTTGCTGGCAGAACCGGCATCTGAATCCTCGTTCTCAAATATACCTGCCAAAAATGCAAGAAGCCCGGCAAGGGCGCTGCCCAGGAGTAAAATCTGGAACATAATGGGTTAAAAGACCGAACTACCCGATATACATTTCCAATTTAATCATTATTTATAATACTTCTTAATTTGTTGAAAGCATGTTCTGCATCGCCGGGTTTTTTTGTACCTAAAATATTGACCTTGCCGGTCCTGAATATCATAAGTGTGGCATTATATTCGGGTACACGGTACACAAGCCCGACAAAACTTTCAGGGTTGTATTCCACATTTTCAAGTCCGAGCAGTACTGCCAGATGTGTGAGATCAAGGGTATTTCCCAGGTCTGTAGTTGAGACGATATTCTGTACTTCAATTTTAACCCTACCATGCTCAATGTTAACTATTTTCAGGGTATCCTCAAAAACAGGCTGCCACTTCTTTATGTCCTCTAATTTTTTTAGGTTGCATACGATTTTACCGTTCTTTAAAAAAATCATCGTAGACCGTGGGCTGTCTGCCCTATAGACTAAACCGTCAAACTTCCTTGGATTGTATGGTATATCGAGTTTTACTGCAATATCTGCCAAGTCCAATGGTATGCAAAGGTCGGCAGTGATAACCACATTTACCACTTTGAGCATCAGCGTAGAATTATTTTTAATGGTACTTTTAGCTTATGCAACAGGCGGATAGGGGTTAGCCTCCCCAGAACACGGGCAGGTCTGGATATTGCTCCTTGACAGTAGCACACACGTTGAGGCCATCCCGTATCTGGTAGCAGGTCATGCTGCTGATGGCCAGGCATAGGGCTCACGATTTTATTGGATAGGGAGTATGTGGAGATTTATAAGTGTTTTGTTTTTTGTGAGGAGTGTGGTCCCCTGAACATTCAGGTCTCCTCATAAATTGTGTAATTACAATATATTATTGTACAACAGCAACATGCCTCACCCAACAATACACCCAAACAACACCTCGGCCCGCTTCACCATATCCTTATCCCCAAGTACCACCGCAACCTCCCCCACAGCCTCCAGATTCCTGGCTGCAAACTCAAGATATTCCATCACATCACCACCATAGGCAAATACACCATACCGGGCGGTCAGCGCATCAATAATCCCACTTGCTGAAAGCCCCTCACCCCTCATCTCCATTAGTTTTCTGGAAAACTTCCGTTCGGGACAACCGCAGTAGGGCGAACCCTTGCAAGTGCAACTCAGAAAATCTTTCGCAAAATTCACCAGCTTATGCTGCGTGGCACTATCCAACCTTGCCAGGCTCTCCCCTGACAATGCCATTTCCATTGCACCACCCTGGAATACCCTGGACGGCAGGCGCACATTCAAACTGGCAGCAATACGGTCAGCCCCAGCAAAGAAGGCCCTGTCAAACACTTCAAGTCCGGTAACAATCTCATCAGGCTCCAGCCCGGACTCAATCCCATCCTTAATCACATAGACCTGCTCAGGTTTCAGGAAATGCTTTACCATTATTCGCCCCATGCTGGTAAGCCGCACCTTAGTCCCTGAAATTTCCATATAACCCATATCCTGCAGTTTGCCTGCTATGTAGCCCACATCCCCGCCACCAAGCCTGGACGACTCCACCTTCCTGATAACATTCAAATCATCCCACACAACCGCCGATACCGCAACCTGCTCAAGTACTGCATCCTCACCCGACTCAACAGCAATAGGAGCCACAGCCCCCCTCAGCAGACGAAATGCCACCTTATCTTCACTTTCCCCTCGCCCGAAACTCTTATCAGGCTCAGCCATTAACACCACCACACCCCGGTCATGATAATCAGGCCTGCCGGCACGCCCCTGCATCTGCAAGAACTCGCCCTGGCCCAGCCATTCAATACCCATCGCCAGCCCTTCAAAAATCACCTGCGATGCAGGGAAATCCACACCTGCAGCCAGGGCGGCAGTGGTCACAACTACCGGGAGCCGGGCCTTTCCAAACTCCTGCTCGATGCGCCTGCGCTGCTGGTAAGGCAGGCCCGCATGGTAAGCAGCTGATCGAATCTGCAGTGCATCTGACAACCTGTGGCAGTTATGCCTGGAATTGGTGAACACGATGGTCTGCCCCCTGAAACCCTTCGACGACTTGCGGTTATACTCATCCCGAGCCAGCTGGTTTATGAGCCGCAATTTTTCTGATGGCCCGCCAAATATCAGGTGGCGCTCAAGGGGTATAGGCCGCTCCTCATATTCGATAAGCATACTACCAAGGGCACTAGCAAGCCTCTGCGGCTCACCCACTGTGGCGGAAAGATAAATAAACTGACATTTTGGATACAGGTACCTGAGCCTGGCAATCAGCCCGTCCAGCCGTGGCCCCCGTTCTGGGTCCTGTATCATGTGCACCTCGTCCATCACCACAGTACCCACTTTGCCCAGCTTCCGCCCGCCACCCGAGCGCAGCAGGTAGTCGATACCCTCATAGGTACCCACTATGATGTCAGAATCAAGCGTTGTGCGCATACGGTTGCCCTTGCCGCTACCGATCCGGCTCTGTCCCACCCTTACAGCCGTAGTAAGTCCAAGTGATTGATATTTTTTCCTGAACTGGTCATACTTCTGATTAGCTAGTGCTACCAGTGGAACCAAAAAAAGCATTTTACCCCTTGCAGCCAGAATATTGTTTACCCCTGCCATCTCGCCAACAAGCGTTTTACCAGTGGCAGTGGCAGAAACTACCAACTGGTTTTTGCCCTTTAGTAATCCCGACGCAACTGAAAGTGACTGTACCGGCAACAGCGTATCCGGAAGGATGCCTTTAAGGCGCCCATCTACATGCAGGTCTTTTGATTTTAACAGGCCCACGTGCGAACTTGCCCGGACTTCATCGAACAGGGTCAGTTCACTATCCATCTTTTTCGGATCCATCAGCACCAGCATGCGATCCAGATCCCGCGTCCAGAGCAACTGCTGGAATAATCTTTCAATCCCCTCTTCCCCCATTCGCCTGCCACAGAGGTTTATTTCCCTGTGCAGTTCTGATAAACCACAGTTCTCGCAAAGAAACTCACCCCTGTACCTGATAGAACCCTTATCCACAGGCGTAAACCGCCCATCTGACAAACATGTACGGCATACTTTCACCCTTTCATGGGTCAGGTGATAACCCCCCAGCATCATCAGGAAATCTTTTTCTGATGCCTCGTCCCCGTGTCCGGGAACCAGTATCAGGTCTGCCATGCGTAATAGGTCAACAGCTTCAGATGGAGCCATTATTTTATCAGTGCCATCTTCAACCACCCGGAACTTGAAAGGACGGGGACCTTTTGAACTATGCTTTAACTCAAGGATACCTTTTATCGAAGCAGCGCTGCTACCGTCCTTCAATATCAACAGTTCGACTGCGGCTCTGGTCGGCCTTATTAAAACAATGAACGACATGTTAAAAACAATCATTTACGAAGGTCATAAAGGTCATACGACAGACCTTCGGATTCAAGCCTGTTCAATAGTTGAGGTACTTCTTCATCCACAGATACCACAACAGAAGATAAACCATGGAAAGCTGCCTCCACCACCGATTCCTTGGTCCCGAACATAATATTGGGTTCCCTACCTATACTACGCAATGCAATCAAGGATTCCACACCAAGCACACATAGATAACTTGCATCCCTGGTAAGTTCACGCAACATATCCAGATTAACATTTCTGGAACCGCCTCGTTCCACTCTTGGAACTTTGCATACGGTAATCTTTACATCATCCAGCTTTATCATACCATGTAGATCAGTCACTCCTACATCTTCGCCTGCTTTTACATCTGAAGTTAAGACACCACTCGCAGAACCATCCTGGTAAGTTGTAGCATACAATAATCCCTTACGCATCACAATTGATATTTTCTGGCCGGCATAATTATCCTCATCCGCAATGGCAGTCCATACAGACACATGGTTTATGATGTCTTCCATTACGTATTTGGAATAACGCTTCAACTCAGCTGTACGCTCAAGTACCCATTCAATCCCATTTTTGGTAACTTTATATCGTACCCTGCCGTCAGAAAAAATCAACCCTTCATCTGTAAGTTCTTTGATATATTCTGAAACTGCCTGGGGAGTTATACCTACCTTATCAGCAATCTCCCTCTGGCGTACATTTGGCTGGTGTGCCGCGATTTCCACAAGGATTTGAAATTTAGTGCTTTCTTTTTTGCTATGAAGTAAGTCTATCATTCAAGAGCACCGACAAATTCGATTCTCTGACCTTTAACAAGTAATTTATTGGAACGACGTGCGATACCTCTCAAATATAACGGACTTGTTCCCACTGCCCTTGACAGACCAGTCATAGACTGGTTACCATTGACCACTTCAGTTTCAATCAGTTCCATAATATTCCTTATATCGTCGTCAGAAGTAAACGATATCATTAGCAGGTCGGCAAGATCTTCAATAGAACATTGGAAGTTCACCTGTATCTTAGAATAGGAAGTATGATATTCTTTTGTGGGTGTTTTTCCTGGTTCAGGCATCCTCCACTTGCTTTCAATTAAACCACTCTTCTTCAAAATTGTAAGACTTTCTTCCACTTCAAAACTGAGCATTTCCATAAGCTCTTCTTTGGTGTACCAATCCACCAGAAGATGGTCAAAAACTTTCTTGTGAGTATCGGACCCAAAAGTACGTAACAATGGAACGAGATCCGAAGGATCATTAATAATGCGAGTTCGTTTACCCATTTATATTAACCTCTTTAGCTATATATGGTCTTTTAATTTAATAAAGCTTTTTAAAAAAACAACCTAAATTCACTCTATACTCATTTATTAGGTCAGATCTGCAATGGAATAAAGACCATTCAAGGTCAATGGTTATTCCAGTTTTAGTACTGTGGTTCCAGTCCCTCGATCATTGAGAACGTTGCATCCGCTTCTTTTCGTATATCCATCCGTTCACGTTTATCTTTTTCTATCTGGATGGCTTCGACCGCAAGAGCGTACAGGTTCTCAAGTTCTGATGTGCTTTCCAGCGTTAATACAGAAAGGACTTTTGGTAACTCTCCGTTTCGGACAATAACCCCTTTGAACACATGACCGATATGAGATGCCAGTTTGTCAATCTCACTGGAAATGTCATCAATGCTCATATATTTGCGGTCTCCTCTCATGATTATCATCGCCCTGCTGCCTTCTTCAAAAACATTTGATGAGAACAGCAGACCGCTGGGAGAAAGACTGTCGTGTATGACTGAACGAATTGTGTTACTCCCATCGCCCTTAGCAAATCCAATCGTGGCAAAACCAGCTCCTCCCGACATTACCGTTTGGAAATCACCCAGATCAGTGACCATCATCATCTCACTATCCAGTGCTTCAAGTAAAAACAATAACCGTTCAGCTACCATGTTGTTTATGCCGTCATAGGCACTCTTTATGTCCCCACCAACATCTTTCAGGAACTGGTTATCTGCCAGTATTATACCATCAGCTCCACTGTCATACATTTCCTTTAGACAAAATGCAGAGTTTTGGAGATATATTGTACCTTCTTCCCTGAAAGGCAGGACTACTACAGAATAAATCGGAAAATCATATTTACCCTTTAATTCTTTTATTAACAGCGGGCTAAATGATGAGCCTGTACCGCCTGAAGTCGAAGTGATGACAAAACCAACATCAAACTCCCCCCTTTCTGAGATGTTCCTCATTATAAGGTCCTTGTTGTCAATAAAACACTGCTTACCCACAATGCGGTTTGCACCTACACCGTGCAGGTTAGGGATATGGATTCGGTCCTTAGCTTTTGTATAATGCATTTCCTTCAGGTCATTTATAGCGGTGTTTACTGCTATAGTCTCGACCCTTGAGGGGAATTTCTGGCGAGAATAATATTTAGAGAACTTACCGCCACCAAAGGCTTCCCGATTGACAGCGTCCAAAATTCTGTTGCCACACTGACCGGCCCCAACCATCAATACATTTAACAATTAAAAATCCTCCTGAATCTCATTTTTTACATCCTGAACTGACTGCGTCTCCAGTGCAACCAACCAGCTATGGCGATTATGATGATAACCGGAGTAATGTAAACATAAATCGGATATTCTGCCATGAAATCATATTTACCCCTTTCAACATAGAACATATCTGAAGTCACTTCTTGAGATATATCTTCTACGCCGTTATTATATGTCAATTTTACTGTTAAAATATTAGCTCCGACTTTATCAGCTTTGAATGTGAATTTATACTCGCCCTCATACCTTGATCCAAATATGCTCTTTTGAATTATCGGTTTCTCATTAATCATGTCGATGTCTTCTGAGCCCGAATGATACGTTAAGTTATTAGGAATTATGGGAGTAATTTTAATCATGGAGGCAGGTACATCTTTTAAATTCTCAACATTTATTGTAAAAGTAATCTTTTCATTGCGCTTTAATTCTGTTTTGTCCTGCGATATTGTAAAAGATAAGTTCGAAGTTTCTATTGCTTCCTCAGCCACGGTCACGGTTGGCCGAGTGGATGGTGCAGTATAATCATCTTCAAACACTGAAGAAGAATAGGTGGCTATAGCAGGACTGAGAGTAAAAGTGCCGCCTTTGGCAGCTTCAACCTCATAGATATACATCTGTGTATATGAAGTTCCTACAGGCAATTCTGTTGGATAAGTAGAATAAATGGTGGATTTAAATGTAAATCCCGGAGTAAAACCTGGGTCTATGCTGATGCGTTGAGCAGTACCGCTTCCAGAATTTATGGCCTTGATAGTTACCCTGATGGTGTCTCCGATGTTAGCTGAGGTTTTATCCACTTCTTTTGAAAGTTCTAGGGATGGCTCTCCGATGTATATAGCACGGTCAACTCCACCGTCTATGTATTTTTGATATTCTACTGTAATATCAGTCACTATAATTTCTACCAAAGTTTTAGAGGTAGTAGTGTTGACCTCTTTTACTACTATTGTTCCTTCCCCTACTTTATAAGTAGCAACTTGATCTGAAAATGTTGTGAAATCTAACTTAATTGAATCTCCAGATTCTTTAAGCTCATACAAATCTATTATTGCCCGCGACTCTCTAATAAAAGTAATCTGTACAACATAATTATTTATCTGATAGCCATCTCCACTCGTGGAACTCGCAGAAATTTCAGTATTTATTGTTTTGGATTCAGCACTTACACTGCCCGTTAACAAAATTAGGAAGAAAAACAATAACAGGCTATATCCTACAATTCGGTTTTTTTTCAATTTAGATATCCCCTCAATAACACAGTAATTACTTCGTTCGTGCATTTATTAAATCATTACCAATAACGATTTTTTATTAATATAAATTTTGTGTTATGATGTCCAATATATAGTGATTAAACTTTGCACATCTATCCGCCATCAAATATATATGTCAATATATATTTAATTTTCTGATATGGAAATATTATCGTACTACCGTTTCCGTTTTACAAGATGAAATATATAAATGTCAGGTCTGGGTCTTTTTCCGCTGGTTGCGGCAAAATCCGAATAACAGCGGGGGCATAGTTCACGCACATTCAGGGCAGCTATCTCCTGCGTGCCCGGAATAATCCTGGCAAATACAAAACCCGGGGATACACCCACAGCTTCAGCACTTTCCTTTAATTGTTTGAGAAAATGTTCCTCAAACACTTCCAGGTCGTCCAAAGCCAGGCCACGTGTATTGGCTGTGTATCCCGAACAGCCGCAGGGAAGTGCAAACAGGTCAAGTTCAATAACCATTGCTGCCCGACCAATAAGCTGCCTGATACGTTCCTCCATGTTAGCTCTTGTTTTTAGAAGATTATCCAGGGTCATAATGTATCAATCCCTTTTTTTGTTAATGTAGTCCATTGCTCAAGCTTTTCATCAGGAGTACCCATGCGGCTATACATCTGCGTAACCTTATCTGACAGGCGCTGACAATATCCACAGGTGTGGCACACAGTACTGTGCGTCTTCCACTGCTGGATAGCACCGTCCAGGGCTTTGTTAGGAATGTTGAAAAGGTCAATAAGATCCTTCGGGCAGTCCATCAGGTCCATCAGGTTGCCGTCATAACTCTCATTAGCATAAGCGTCTACACAATTCAGTATCCAGTTCAATAAATGGGAGCGTCCCCCTATCTTAAAAACATCTGTAATGTGAGCATATTCCTCAAGGTCTTCTGGCCTGATAAATGGTGATTTGATAATAAGGGACGGGTCGTTGATGCGCATCGTGAGACACTTGTAATAATAATAGTCATCCTGTACATTGGGACGGGGGGGCGGTCCGTTAACATGGGAGAAAAAATTGAAATGGGCATACCTGAACGGGCAGCGGTATAGGCATCCTTCATTGACAAGCAGTTTGAGTTCGCAGTCAACTGCATCCTTGATAGCTTCCAGTACATCAAAATGACGGTTAACGTTCGAGTCTACCACAATGGACGAAGCACCCAATTGTTCGTAGAACTCAGCCTTTTGGGGGCTATCCACAAATGCCAATACACTGACTACAGACGGTATATTGAACTCCTGATCTAACATCTCCACCAGATAAGGATCTGCCACCACAACTGTGTCCACACCGATGTCTTCCAGATTTGAAAGGTACCAATGTAAGAGATTGTAACCTTCAGTAGTCAACTGCTGGCCGCCCATGCACGAACTGTTCAGTACCATTTCTATCTTGACACCTTTATTGTGGCAATACTGGGTATGTTTGGCGATTTCTTCAAGACTTGCATGCCCAAGATTGACGCGGCCTGTGCCTATGTAATCCGGAGAACCTGCCATGTAAATCGAATAAATGTCTTTGGAGCTGGCCAGTAACTGCGCCAGCCCTTCAAAATGTCCGGGGTGAGGTACGTAGAGTTTCTTTTTCATGTTTGCCGGGGGGTTTATGGAGAGAGAGGATGATAAAGGTTTTTGTTAAATCAGTCCACCGTATAAATTCTCTTCATGTCAGGTTTCTCTGTGCAATAATAATGAACCCAGATGTAAAGATGAGTAAATAGGGCAGACAGCAGGGCAGCTTTGGATGCATACATAAGCCCCGGTATCCAGATTATTGCTACTCCGAACATGTACATCCCATTATCGACAAATCTGTATATTCCTTCCTTTACAAGTGGCCTGCCACTATAGGAAATGTCAAAATGGTCAATGCCCAAGGCACGTTTTACCTTGAAATACCTGCCCACCGAATAAAATAGATAAACAGCCAATATGGCAATGATAAGTGCCAGGATATTCAGTGAAAACTGGTTAAAATTGAATGAGTTCCTGTTGGCTATGGCTAAGATGACCACAAAAATAATCCTAACAAGAGCTAACGTAAAAAAACCGATTGAATAATAAGTAAATCCAAGGGTGCCAAATATCTTCGTGACCAGGGAATAATGCAGTTGAATCCTCCAGCAAAACCACACATAAACCTGGTGTATTACAGGAAAAGCAATTGAAAGATAGAACCAGATTATTGTGTTGATACCATAATACTGGCCTGCGAAAAAATCCCCTGTTCTGCTGATACGATATGTTAAACCCAATAGGATTATGAGGAGCAGATAATGTAATAGTTGCTTTTCAAACATTAAGTTGATATCTTTCACATTTTAATGATATACTGTGAAAGGTTATAAATTTATTATACAT
>JAGLRT010000162.1 GCA_023136155.1 Methanosarcinales archaeon | reverse complement strand
GCACCCGAAGGGTGCTTTCTTGTACAATAATATCCTCGAGCCATTGAAGCAATCTTTGTGTAAATGTTTGAATGAAAAATATAAAAATTGCACTGAAAAAATTGAAATGTTGTTGATAACGTAAATCTTATATAATTTCATTTGCGGGGGTTAATATTATTAGAAATGATGATAAGTCAAATAAAGAAATTAAAAATCCCGTGAAAAAACTATCTCAGGAGATAACACAAAAGTATGTCCGTGAAATTGTAAAGGAGCTTACTAAAAGGGCATTACACAAACGAATTCATTCATTGAATGATGAAAAGATTAAAAAACTGGAATACAAGCTAAAATTATCATCTGACGAGAAGAAAATAAATAAATTTAAAGGTTCCAGAGATGAAATTTCAAAATTAATTTCTCAGGATGGAATAACTGATACTGAATTTGTCGATAATGCAAACAGCTTTTTTGAAACAAAAATCCATCAGTGGATTAAATTATCACCTGAAATCACTTTACCAATAACGACTAAATCAATACTTATTATTTTAGCAATAGCTTCAGTCCTTTTCATTGCTTTTCTAATACAGGATGAAGTACTTCCAAACCAGAAACCAATTGCACAGATAAAACCACAATTAATTGATTCTTTTGTTGGCACACCAATTATCTTTGAAAGTACTAGCAAAGACCTTGATACAGGTGACTACATTGCAGGGTATAAATGGCATATAGATGGGAATTTATTAGATATTTCAGACAATATCATTGAAACTGACCTACCTGCCGGAAAACATGAAATCCAATTGATGGTAAAAGACAGCCATGATTTATGGTCTGAACCAGTTACTGCATATCTGGAAGTCCAGGCAAATAGTCCACCAACAGCAGAAATTGTTTCTATTGTACCAGGAACAAGAGTACCTTATGGGACTTTTATCACTTTAGTAGGATCTGGTATAGAATATGATGCTGGTGACTACATTGCAGGGTATAAATGGCATATAGACGGGAATTTATTAGATATTTCAGAGAATTTCATTGAAACCGATCTACCTGCCGGAAAACATGAAATCCAATTGATGGTAAAAGACAGCCATGATTTATGGTCTGAACCAGTTACTGCATATCTGGAAGTCCAGGCAAATAGCCCACCAACAGCAGAAATTGTTTCTATTGTACCAGGAACAAGAGTACCTTATGGGACTTCTATCACTTTAGTAGGATCTGGTATAGAATATGATGCTGGTGAATATATCAGGGGTTTCGAATGGCAGATTGATGATCAGGTCGCAGGTACTGAAAATGTTCTAAACATTAAAAGTTTGCCACTAGGGACTTATACAGTTAGGTTCAGGGTCGAAAACAATCATGGAATCAAGTCAGAATTTGTAGAAGAGACAATCATTGTCTCTCTTGAATATGTCATCTTCAATGTTTATAGCGAGACTGGTTTAATAGTGGAGAATGGCCTGTGTGCCGATGGTAATAAGAATTGTGAAGAAAATGGAAACATTCTGGGTGGTGGATACTATGCTAAATTGGGTGAAAAAGTAGCTTTGAATGGAAATTCAACTGTATTGGCTGACTTGCTTCTTGAGGAGGAATTTACTGAATATCATACTCTTTCCAGAGGTGAAGTAATAGACCTTCATTCAGGTTATTCCCTTTCAGTTCAAGAAATAAATATTAAAGGAAATGATGTATTGTTCTCATTAACGCAGGATGGAGAAAGGATTTTTGAACCAGTCGTAAAAACTGGAAACCTGTTCATCTTCATGGAGGAGAACCTTGGTGACGAATCAGACGTGCCAGTCATTGTGTTTTATGTTGACACAGTATTTGCCGGAATGACAAATAACTATGTCAGAATAAGTGGTATTTGGATGATATCAACAGATGTTTAAGGTATAAATACAATCATGGAGCGATATTAACCGATAGAATACCCTAAATCCAAATTATTATTTTAACAACATGTATAAAATGACTTTGTTAAATCCATAATGTGTATTGAGGAGAAATTTGAAAGATGAGTGATGGTGTTTATAGAGGTCATCCAACAAGGTTTGATGACCTGGCAGTTATGGTGGCAAGTGATTGTGTAGAATTAAGGTCATTTTTTCCCACACCGTTTGTTGATGTTACGTCTGTTTTCATCCATTGTGGCAGCGCAGTGGTCATACGCCAGTGAGCCAGTGACGAGACAGTAATAATTAATCAATTATGTAACCAAATCCAATTAATCAACACCTTTAACTTAACCGTTTGCAATATACATATCTATATGGAACCAGCTGCACTCATCGATTCTTTTGGGCGTAAGATAACCAGCCTGCGTATATCCATTACCGGTCAGTGTAATCTCAATTGTTTTTATTGCCATAACGAGGGGCAAAGTGGGCATGAGTCACAAATGAGTTCAGGACATCTTGTCAATATTATAAAAACAGCATCTAAACTGGGGGTGACAAAAGTAAAATTCTCAGGAGGCGAACCCCTGATGCGCCAGGATTTCGAGGATGTACTTGTAGCTATCCCTAAATTTCGAGACGTCTCTGCCACTACCAACGGAGTGATGCTCGCAAAAAGAGCTGTTTCACTCAAATCTGCCGGGCTGGACCGGGTAAATGTTAGCCTGGATACTCTGCAACCTCAAACTTATGCCAGCATATGCCGGTGTAACAAAGATATTCACTCTATGGTGCTGGATGGAATACATTCGGCAGTAAATGCTGGCCTCACTCCTGTCAAATTGAACATGGTAATGCTCAAAGGTATCAACGAAAATGAACTGGAAGATATGATGTCCTTTGTAAGACTGTTTAACGGGGATGTGATATTACAGATAATCGAACCCATGGACTTTGGCAATTACGGCGGTAAGGTTAATATGGATGCTATTGAGAAAGACCTTGGTTCAAGGGCTTCAGAGATGATTGAACGCAAGATGCATCGCAGGAGGAAATATTTGATTGACGGTGCTGAAGTAGAAGTGGTAAGACCCATTGACAATTCCCGGTTCTGCGCTAATTGCAGCCGTCTCAGGGTGACCGCTGATGGTAAGCTGAAACCCTGCCTGCTGGTGAACGACAACCTCGTGGACACTGTGAGTGCAGGTATCCATGAACTTGAAACATTGTTCTACAAAGCAGTGAACCTGCGAGAACCGTTCTATAAAGGGTAATTGAATGGCTCAATACATCGTGAACCATTTCATTTGACATATTTTGACATATTAAGACATCAATATAAAGGGAATGGCAGATGTTACAAATGTTTCGATAAAAGCTGCGATAAACAGTAGTGGTACAATCAATTTTATAAAAAACCTGACCGCCTGGAACAATTCCTGCTTAATGCTTATTTTCATTTGTTTGGATATTTTCAGAAATGTCAGATAGCCAAGTCTCAGACCTATAGCTGCACTAATAAATATCATAGGCAATTCAATTATTCCATGTGGGATGAGTGCAGCCAATATTATGAAAATACTGATTTCCCTGGTAGTATCGAACACCACAATACCAATAAAAAAGCCATTTATAAGAATGAACAGTATTGGCCAAAGCCCGAAAACCACTCCAAGTAACATGGCAATAAAACTATTGATAGTATTATTTGCGAAGATGAATAGCATAATGACCAGGGGAGATTCGTCTGCTATCCAATCGTAGGATTCTTCGAACTGCCCCATCATCTGTTCGGCGATTTCCGGGTTGAAGTATCCTGTCATGTATCCTGCTAGTACAGAAACCACGAACAGGATTATGATAATCAGGAGATATGGTCGCAGCAGTGCGATATAAGTGCGAACGTCTGGTGTGGAACCAGGGACCGGGTCGTTCCAAAAAGCTTCATCAGTATCAGTCATATCCCAAATACCATTCTTACTGTGTTTCTGGTCGCAGGTGCCAGGCCAAGTACAATGATAGTGAGTTTCACAAGGTCTCTAAGCCGCTTCGATTCATCATCGTCATCGAACTGGGTGTCAAGAATATATATCACTGGAATGAATATCATGAGTTTTAAGGGAAACATTATACCGGCTGTCCCTGTCATGTCGATTAGGAAGGAGGGCACAACGTGTTTTTCATAGTAACCCAGGAAGTCCACACCAAAGAAAGTGGATGAAGCATCCAGCAGGTGCGCCATTAGTATGGTGATATTGATGCGTTGGGTGAACGTGTTATACCCGGCGCGGTTAGCCACCATATATACTATAGCTGTAATTGCAACTCCCATAAGTGGTATTATCAGTAAAGCTGTGGTGTGAGTTATATTTTCATTGGATAGCAGTACTCCAAGATTGACCAGTACCCAAACAATTCCCATAGCACCGAACGCCTTTTTCCAGTCAGCTACCAAGCCGGCCCTTTGCAATACGATTGAGAGGACAAGCAGTAAAACAGTGATCAGGAACATCAAAAAATATATTGGAGGGGTTATGAACAGGTACTGCAAAGGAGGGTTGAAAAGTTCGGCATCTTCAAAGACCCTTAGTGTTGAGCCAGCAATGATGTAGGGGATAATGGTTTTGACAAAATCCCAATCCGCATTTACGTTAAGTTTGTCAAGTAGTTTTAATACACCGAATAGGCACAATCCCAGAATAATAGCCCAGGTTACCGTATTTACCTGATTATAGCCTGTGTCATAGATTATAGGGTCAATGTAATATTTGTAAATAAAGCTCTGTATGCCTTGCAAAATCCCCATAGTTTATAACCTCGTACGATATTATAAGATATGTTTCACATGAACGAGCCAAAAGCTGACACGTCCGGTTCTAGATGGATGCTACTACCAAGAAATGTAGTCGTTGGAAAGGGTGTCGTCAATGATATTGGTAACGTATGCAACGCACTTAAACTTAATGGGAATGCTTTGATAGTTAGTGGTCCCACTACCTTGCATAAAGCCGCCAAAACGGTGGGACAGGTGCTTGAAGATACTGGTTGCAATGTTCATTCAACCGTGGTCCACCGGGCAGAAATGAGCGAAGTGGAGGCGGTAGAGAATCTGATCACAGAGATCGACCCTAAAACTCATGTTTTTCTGCTGGGTGTGGGGGGTGGCAAAGCCATCGACATAGCAAAACTGGCATCTGAACGGGCAGGATGCAGTTTTATAAGCGTACCTACTGCCGCATCCCATGACGGGATTGTTTCATCCCGGGCTTCAATTTCACAAGATGGTGTGACCACATCCATAGAAGCCGAACCACCTGTGGCTGTAGTGGCAGATACACAGATCATTGCCAAAGCACCATTCCGGCTTTTGGCGGCTGGCTGCGGTGATATCATATCAAAATGTACTGCAGTGCGGGATTGGGAACTTGCGCACCGACTTAAAGATACCAAAATAAGTGAATATGCATCCCACCTGTCAATGATGACAGCCAAAATACTCATGGATTCGGCAGAATCCATAAAACCCGACCTCCCTGAATCAGCTAGGATGGTTATCAAGGCATTAGTGGCCAGTGGTGTGGCTATGAGCATTGCGGGTTCGTCAAGACCTGCCAGCGGTTCCGAGCATAAGTTCAGTCATGCTTTGAACCAGATAGCACCACAGCCTGGGTTGCACGGAGAACAATGCGGTGTGGGTACTATAATGATGATGTACCTGCATGGGGGAGACTGGCAGAGGATACGCCAGACCCTGACGACCATAGGTGCACCCACAAATGCGGAAGAACTGGGTATTGACCAGGAAGATATTATCAAGGCACTGGTACAGGCCCATACAATTCGTCCGGAACGCTATACCATACTGGGCACCGGGTTGACAGAAGGGGCAGCGAGAAGGGTCGCAAGGATTACACAGGTCATAGAATGACTACCCCGAAATGAATTATTATATGTTTAACTGAGGATTATTATACCCTATATCAGGAGAATGAATAATGGATGAAGATACAATTGTAACACTCATTGGTGTAAGAATGGCAAAACCGGAAACTGTTTTCGAGTTCAGGGGAAAAACCCCAGATTGTGATGGCTGTAAACTGAATAATACATGTTTGAATCTGGATATTGGAGGACAGTATAAAGTAGTGGGTGTAAGAGATTCACCTCCTCTTGAATGTGCTGTACACGATAAAGGTGTCCAGGCTGTTGAAGTTATAGAGGCGCCGTGGACTGCACTTCTTGATAGCAGGATGGTACGGAAGGGTTCAACAATAGTGTATGAAACAGTAACGTGCAATGAAACAGATTGTGGTATGTTCGATATGTGCCAGAATCCAGGGCCAGTCCCTGGAAATAGATACACAATTGTAAATGTGATTGGCGAGCCTGAGGGTGGATGTGCTCAAAAATATTCATTGAAGATAGTAGAGATGAAAAAAATAGCACACCGTTAATTATAAGCATACCAGACACAATGTAAGACGACCAAATCAATTATGAATAATTCAAATCATATCATCGGAGGATAATTTATGGGAAAAACTGGTTCAATAGAATGGGGCCGAATCAAAGGACGGAAGGGCAAAGTCAGATTAGTTGAAAAGAGCAATCTGACACATAAGCGCCCTGGTCCGGCACAGCGGTTCAATTCAGCTGGTGTCAAACGCAGGCGCTTTAAGCGTTCTGAAAAGGCAATACAGAAATAATAATTATAGATTGCGTCGATTCCGGCGCAAAACTTATTTTTACAGTTACATGAGTAGTATAAGATAGTTAGTATGCTATCTGTTAGTATGAAGTATTGTAGTACCTAAAGTCATTAAAGAGCGGTAAAGAGGTTGATGTAGTGGCTGTTGAACCTTCCGCATGTCCCACTCTTACGGGCGGAGAGTTCAGGTATGATTTCGGGGACACAGCAGAGATGACTCCCCTGCTCAAGATGTATACCCTTGGTCATGAGTTCGTGCCACCACCCATTCATGCGGGCGGGCTAAGATATCACGGTGATTCTCCTATCATAAGCCGGCTGTATGCGGATGGCCTCATGAGGGCTGTGGCTTATCACCAGACAGAGATATTTGATGCGGCAGTGAAGTTTGCAAGAACGGAAGGAATTTCACCTGCTCCTGAATCCGCTCATGCCATCAAGTGTGCCATAGATACGGCACTGGAGTGCAAGAACTCAGGCGAAGAGAAGACCATCCTGTTCAACCTGAGTGGTCACGGGCACTTTGATATGGGTTCTTATGATAACTACTTCAACGGAGCCATGACCGACGATTAGATATGAATGGGTGCTTTGGCACCCTGCATACTTTTTTAAGATAAGACTTCCATTATAATTTGGATTTATTTGAAGATTATAAAGAGATTTTTCGGAAAAAAAAAGGAATTGCCTCGACAGGTATCACTTAAGTTCAGTGAGCTGGCTGGCTGGATTGAGAATGAGTCGGACCAGATGTTCAGGGAATTGAGGTCACATATCCAGCGGATGTATGAAGGGATTAGTGAAGCTATTGAAGAACTTGATAACAGCAAGATTCAATTGATCAATGCTGATTTTGGGGAGAAAGTATTTAAAAGGTTAGCAAAAGCAGGTGCATCGAACCGGGACAATCTTGTAAAGAATCTGGACATCATAAAGGACAGGACAGTTGTACCTGAAGATACAGACCCTGCCAAAGCGTTAGAATTCTATACAGATACCAGAGCTCTTTTGAATACATCTCTTGAGAACGCTATCCGAAGCCAGCAATATGTGAAAGCCCTTTTTCCAGAGCAGTATAAGGATATTTTTGCTAACCTGAAGCGTTTCGAAGGATTGCTGGAAGAACTGGTCGCCCCGATCAATGAAGAAAGGGATAAGCTTGAGGCATACAGCAAACTACCTGCCCTGATTGGGCAAATTCAGAATACTAAATCCAGGATAAAATTAAAGAAATCATGTGTCTTTGACCTTGAGAGTGAGTGCAGGTCACTGAGAGAGGAAAGGGAAGTTGTGGTTTCAAATTTAAAGGATCTGGAAGAAAGTGAAGAATCAGTCCATGCAAATGAACTGGAAACACGCGTAGATGCACTAAACAGGCAGGTACAGTCTGTAGATTCACAATTATCAGATATGTTCGCACCATTGTCCAAATCCCTTTCCAGAATGGAAAAACAAGATGAGAGCGGGCGGCATACAATGTCTTCGCAAAGCAGAAAAGTCCTGAAGATATTGAATGGCGACCCGGTTCGGGTACTTGGGACAGATATCACCCCGTTCCTGACTGAAATGAAAGTGCGTGTGGAGGACGGGAGTCTGGGGCTTAAGCAGCAGAAGATGAACAAGACACTTGAACAGATAGACAGGTTGGTGGGAACTGATGTCCTGTTGAAGCTTAAAAGTCAAAGAGAGGAATATTTTTCAAAACTTACCGGGGTGCAGGGGGAGTTAGAGGAGCTTACTGTGTATAAAGAGAAAACACAGATTGAAGATAAGATGTCTGAGTGCCGGAATATGATGGATTCTACTGGACAGAAACTGAATGCTGAGAAGAAGGACCTTGCAAGGCTGAAGAATGAAGTTGAGGAATTGAAGTCAGGGTTGGATTCTGATCTGAGTGAGATTTTCGGGAAGGATATTGAAGTGGTATATTAAAATCAATTTAATTATTTCCTCTTTCAACCCATGCTTGCTATTTTATATTATTAATTTAATATATCATTTCCGAATATATACTTTACGTTAGGAATTGAAAATATATATAAATAATCTTCACAATTATTTAATTTAAACTATGACCATGACTTCACAAAATAATCTCCTACGTATCAACCTGACCACTTACACCACAACCACAGACATCATTCCCCAGCCACTGCTCCGCAAGTTCATGGGCGGCAAGGGCTTGGCAGCCCACTACCTATACAACGAGAACCCGCCCGGATGCGACCCGCTGTCCCCCCACAACCTGCTTGCCATCATGAACGG
>JAGLRT010000161.1 GCA_023136155.1 Methanosarcinales archaeon | reverse complement strand
TAACCGGTACCTGGAACGACAGCCACTGCAACGGCTGGTGGGGCCCGGAATTGCGGTATGCAGGGTACATGGGCCTGCTCATCAAAGGCAAATCGAAATCGCCTGTGTATATCAATATCACTGATGACAGTGTGGAGATATTAGATGCTGCTGACCTGTGGGGTATGGACACCTTTTCGGTCCAGGCAAAATTGAAAGAACGGCATTCTACTGACCGCGAGGCTCGGGTGCTTACAATAGGGCAGGCAGGGGAGCGCATGGCAAAACTGGCTGGCGTATTTGCCGAAAACCGCACTGCTGCCCGCGGGGGATTGGGGGCGGTCATGGGAAGCAAGCACCTGAAAGCTGTTGTGGTCTCAGGGCACGGGAAATATGAACCTGTGGACCTTGCCAATTTCAGGTCGATTCGGCAGAGAATTAATGAGAAGGTCAGGAACAGCAGCGGTGTGGAGAATCTCAGGAAAATGGGCACTGCTGAACTGGTGGAAGTGGTAAACGAGACCGGGGGCTGGAGTACGCGTAATTATACGACAGGGCGGGATGATGGTCTATGTGAAAAGCTGGATGGGTTTGCCATCAAGGACAAACTTTGGGACGGCGGAGCTCGGCGCCGCCCCTGCCCGGGATGTGCCATACAGTGCAGCCACCTGGCAGTGGTACAGGAGGGAGAATATCGAGGGCTGATACACGACGGCCCGGAATTCGAATCAATCACTCTGCTGGGTTCCAACTGCGGCATTGATGATCCGGCAGTGGTCACGGCTGCCGAACACCTGTGCGATAAATACGGGCTGGACAGCATGAGTACTGGCAGTACCATATCCTTCCTGATGGAATGCTATGAACGGGCCATTATCAGTAAAAAGGACACTGGCGGGTTGGAGTTGATATTCGGGAACAGCGATGCGCTTATCAGGGTGATACATATGATGGGGAAAGGTGTGGGAGCACTTGCTTTTGCTTCAAATGGCACCAGGGATGCTGCTGTTAGTATCGGGAAGGATTCAGTGGATTTTGCCATGAATGTCAAAGGGCTGGAAATACCTGCATACCTGCCCGGGACTGCCAAAGGACAGGCTCTGGCATATGCAGTATCAGATCGAGGCGCCTGTCATTTACGTCCCTGGACCTATGGGAAAGAAGTGCTGGGCAGGGGCGGGCAGTTTGACCCTATGGTCACGACCGGTAAAGGCAAAATGGTCTGGGATGGTCAGCAGCGCAACGCCATTTACGATTCAGTAGGCGTGTGCAAATTCATCACCTATGCAGCAGGGCTGGATGAACTCCATGAACTCTATGCGGCAGCTACCGGGTTTGATATGGATCGCCATGAGTTCGACGAGGCAGGCAGGCAGGTAGCTGTAATAACACGGGCTTTCAATAACAGGGAAGGTTTTGACAGGAGACACGATACTCTGCCCGCCCGGGTGACTACACAGGGAGAACAGCCCGTTACATGTGCACAACTGGATGCTATGCTGGATGATTATTACTATGCAGCGGGGTTTACAAAAGAAGGACTTGTACCTGAGTCCCTGCTTGTGGAACTGGGCATACAGTCCTTAAATTATTAATAGTTGGAATAGCCAGATTTTTTTACGACATTATGGACTTTAGTTCTTCCACCAGGCTCTGCTGGATAGATGTAGAACGGTCGCCTCCGCACACGCATCCCCTGATCCCGATAATATCTGGATTGATCTGGTTTATGGCATCTATATCTTCGAATTTGATGGTACCTGCGATTGCGGTTAAAAGTCCCAGATCCTTGGCCGAGTTCACGAAACTGGAGAGTTCCTCATTAGTCATGAATTCAAAAGTAGAACGCCCGTCCTTGATGCCTGTATCCATCATAACAACATCTGCTCCGCACTCAGCACAGACAGAAGGCAATTCACTAACCGGAATGGAATTGATACGCTTATAATCAGCATAGCCGGAAATGACAACTTTCTTTGTCGGGTCATAGTCATTCACTGACCTTACAACATGTTCAGCCATGTCAAGGGCCTGTTCCCTGGTCTGGATGTCGAATAATCCCACTTTGACGTATTCAGCACCGGCCACGGCAGCACCTAGGGCTGCAAGGGATGCGGTACCGGGTTTGTAATTCATATCCCCGATGGTGGCGCTGATGGGCCTTGTTGAGTTCACGGCTTCTTTCACAGACCTTATAACCCAGGGAAAGTTAGCTCCCAAGCTACCCTCTTTTGGGTTCTTGACATCAATGATATCCGCTCCCCCGTTGGCTGCAGCTATTGCCTCTTCAGTATTTATGGGACTGACCAGTAGTTTCATGTTCAATTACCTCTAACCTCTATGTCCTTGAAATGTGTTACTGCGCTATCGTAATATATATGTTGCTATATTGACCAACTCATACTCATTACGTTATACTTTATATATTACGAAAAACCTTAATGTCAGTAAGTATCGGCATCATAAATATCAAATAAATAATCTTAATCTATATTCATGTTTCGCGTAATATTTGTACTTGACATTCTGGACGGGCAGGTTGTACATGCTGTTAAGGGAGAACGGGAAAAGTATGGCCCCATACACAATTTTAGCAAGGTTTGTGAGACTTCGGACCCGCTTTGTATCGTAGATAAACTGGTGCCCAGTGAAGTCTATATTGCTGACCTGAACCGATTGGGGAACAGCGGCAATAATGACGAGGTCATAAATCAGGTTGGTTGGAAGAGCAAGACCATGCTTGACCTTGGTGCATCATCCATGGATGATGTGCATCTGGGCCATGAGATGGCTGATTCCATAGTAATTGGTACGGAAACCGCCACTCATGACCTGCTTGAAAGTGCTACGGGTTTTTATCCCCGGTCTATTAACATGAGCATTGATATCAAGGGTGGCCAGATATTGACTCATGAACCAGCATTTAAGTTGCCACCCATTGAACTGATCCAGATGCTGAACAGTTATGACATCAATGACCTGATAATCCTGGAACTGAGCAAAGTTGGTACCTCCAGCGGTATCAACACTGAGTTCTTAGAGCAGATTGTGGACCACAGTGACCATAACATACTGCTTGGCGGGGGTGTCAAGGACAAGGAAGATATCAGTCTACTGAAAGATGTGGGGCTGGAAGGTGCACTAGTTGCCACTTCGGTGCATAACGGTATGCTGTCACTGGATCTGATACAGTAACGGTACAGTAACATTTGATATTATATTATTGACAATATCAATTATTATAATTGTAATATATTATATGATTACGCAGTAAGCCGCTTGACCAGTTCGTCAGGATTCAGTATTTCCTGTTCTCCTGATTCCATATTTTTCAGGGCCATCTTACCCTGTGCCACTTCGTCTTCGCCTATTATCACGGCCCATTTTGCACCCACGTTATTGGCAAATTTTAACTGGGCTCCAAAACTCCTGCCCATTACGTCCATATCAACTATCATACGTTCGCGCAGGGTTTGGGCAATACGCATACCTTCTTTGCGGGTCTCATCAAAACAGACCACGACAACCCGGCTTTCTTCAGGAGGCTGGACGGTACACACTTCCATGACCCTGTCAAACCCGAGTGCGAACCCGGTGGATTCAATATCCTTGCCGCCGAACAGGTGAGCAAGCCTATACGAACCGCCTCCGCAGACTTGGTTCTGTGCTCCCAGGCCGCTGCTGTAAATCTCAAAGACCATGCCTGTGTAATAGTCCAGGCCCCTGGCGATGCCAAAATTGACTTTATAGTCCAGGCCGTGATTGTCAAGCAGGTCCAGTAGTGCCTGGAAGGTTTTCAGTTCTTCGATGTCTCCCAGCAGCTGTTTTGCCTCATTAACGGCATCAATGCCTGTTAATCCGATGAGTTCGAAGAGTTTTTCCCGCATCCGGATATCCGCATTTATCTCTTCCAGGTAATCTTCCAGGCCTTTGTCGTCCTTTTTATCAACGAGCCGCATTATCTGGCCCTGGGTTGTGGCATCCAGCCCTGTGAACAGTGTCCTGATTACGCCAAGGTGTCCCACATTGAGTTCACCATCCACGCCTGCATCTTCAAGCATGCGGCAGGCTATGGCTATGACCTCTGCTTCGGCCTCTGGCCTTGGACTGCCTATGACCTCGGCGCCGAATTGCCAGAATTCTCTGAACCGTCCCTTCTGGGGGCGCTCGTACCTGAAGCAGTTGTCGAAGTAGTAGAGTTTGACGGGTTTTGGTGCGCGCTGAAGCTCATTGACGTACATCCTGAGTACGGGAGCTGTGAGTTCGGGGCGAAGGGCCATCTCCCGGTCACCTTTGTCCTTGAAATTGTATATCTCGCCCAGGATACCTTCGCCTGATTTCAGGGTGAAAAGTTCGATGTGCTCGAAGGTAGGGGTCTTTATTTCGTTGTAGCCCCACCGTTTGGCGGTTTGGCGGAGTTTGGTTTCGATGTACCTGCGCTTTTGGGTATCGTCAGGCAGGAAGTCCCTTGTTCCTCTGGGTTTTTGGATTTTCATGTATGGGTCTCCGTTGTATGGGGGTGATAAGGATGTTATGTAAAATAGATTTTGTTATCAGACTGGATTTAGGTCATGTCCTCAATTCAGGGACAGTGATTAAATAGTTTAAATGTATTTTCTCCTTTTGTGGTGAGCTTAATTTAAATGAGCTTTTTACAAAGTATTTATCGATTTTTTTCCAGATAACCTTTAAGACTGTGTAATAATAGTGAATAAAGGATGAAACAAGAAATGGATGAGACATTGTTGGGTCAGATTCAAGTGAAAAATAGGGAACGTGAGAATTTATTCTCTGAATTCGCCATGAAAAGTTACGACAGCACCCGCAGAATAGAAGAACCTGATGATGTGCGCTCTAAGTTTTTCCGGGATTCAGACCGTATTATTCATTCTAAAGCGTATACACGGTATATTGATAAAACGCAGGTTTTCTATCTGTTCGAAAACGATCACATCACCCACCGGGTCCTTCATGTTCAGATGGTTTCGAAAATTGCAAGACAGATAGGAAGGGCAATGGGTTTGAATGAAGACCTAATTGAAGCAATCGCTTTGGGACATGATATAGGTCATGCACCTTATGGGCATGAAGGAGAGACCTATCTTTTAGAACTCTGCAAAAAGCATGGTATTGGTGGTTTTCATCATAATGTGCAGAGTGTAAGGTTTCTGGATAAAATTGAAAACCAGAATCTTACGTTGGAGGTACTGGACGGGATTCTATGCCATGACGGAGAAAGTTATGACCGTTTTTTAAGGCCAAATAGGAATAAGTCATGGGATATGTTTGATAAGGAAATCAAGAATAAGACATATAAGAATATTGAACTAACACCTATGACTCTGGAAGGTTGTGCTGTTAGAATTGCTGATATGATCAGTTTTGTTGGACGAGATATTGAAGATGCTATCACAGTAGGACTGATTACAAGGAATGAAATACCTGCAAATTGCATAGAAGTTATAGGAAATAACAACAGGGAAATCATAAACACGCTTGTTATCGATGTGATCAATAACAGCTATGGTGAGGACTGCATTTCATTTAGCAGGGAGATCTGGCTGGCATTGAAGGAGATGAGAGATTTCAATCAGGAAACAATATACGTGAATCCCAGGATCAAAACCCAGTCTGGCAAGATCAGGAGAATGTATAATTTCATGTTCGAAACATTTTTAGAAGACATGGAAAGAAAAAATCTTAAATCCAATATTTATCAACATCATATGAATTATTACCAGAGTAGTGGCTATGTTGAAAGGTATTCTAAACCTGAAATTGTGAGAGATTTTATTGCAGGTATGACTGATAACTATTTTAACAACACTTTTAAAGAAACGTTCCTGCCTAAAAAATGCAGATATACCGTGGAAGAATGCGAAAAATCATTTATATTGGAAGTGGATTGACTATGAAGATATATATTGCAGGACCGCTTTTTTGCGACGCAGAACTTGAATATAATGAAAAGCTTGATAAATTCCTGTCAGATCTTGGTTTTACCATGTTTCTTCCACAGAGGGATGGGTACAAGCTGGCAGAACTTGAGAAGAAGGTGGGCAGGTCAGAAGCTTTGAGGATTATTTTTGAAAAAGATGTGCAGGAGATAAAGGATTGTGATGTAGTTGTGTTTAATATGGATGGCAGGGTTCCAGATGAGGGAGCATGTGTTGAGATAGGGATTGGGTATGCCCTGGGAAAGGAGTGTATAGGGTTGAAGACTGATGTGAGGGGGGCGTTTGGTGGTGTTGATAATCCGATGGTACTGGGTGCGCTGAAGTTTCGGGTGGCTGGAAGTCTGGGGGAGGTTGGGGAGATGCTGGGAGAGGAATGGGATTGAAACTATGTGAAACGGAATGGTAATAATAAATGCTCTTCCTGTGTTTCCAGTTGGCAATCTAATTTTACAGTTGGTAGAAGTTTTTAATGGGAAAAGTGGATCCATTTTAAGTGGGAATTTTCAGACTGAGAAATGCGTTAACATCCCCCCTTCACTTCCTCCTGAGCAGTGCCCTATACTCCCACAGAACAGCCGGCTTATGCCATGCAACGAACAGCCCGGTCTTTACCCCCTGCACCAGCGGCGTTCCCTTAAGCGACGACAGGTCGCGCCCGGCGAACACCGACACCATATTATCAATCTCCTTATCTGTCATCTTGCGTACCAATTCCAGCCCTATCCTTCCCATCCAGTATTCACTGGCAAACTCTCTCCTCCAACGTTTAGGGTATTCCCGCAATCTCTTTTTTGAAACATCATCTGCTGCGACCGCTGCCGCAGCCACCTCACCACAAATCTGTCCGGCACGCATACCGTAACCGATACCACTCTGGCCTGCCGCCCCACCAGTGACCATAAACCCGTCAGCCACAATCTGCTTCGGTACCGTAGCTATGGGATCGCCGCCCGTATGCTTAGCAATAATCTCAATATCATCTTTCCCATAACCTTTCAGTTTGGCGAACTGCACCACCCACTTGTCAAAGAATGCAGATACATCCCTACTGCGTCGTCTTACATACACACCCAATGTGGCAAGATTACCCCCTGCCGGCGAATATGTGGACTTCCATCCAGGCGAATGATTCCCGATATAATATTCGAACATGTCAGGCTCACCTATATCCGGCGCCCGAACTTCAGCCTCCATTGCCCAGGCAATATCACCAGGATATTGTGTGGTCTTAAGCCCCATCCGCGCCGCAGTCTTTGATTCAATACCGTCGGCTGCAATCACCAGCCTTGAAACCAGTACACCATCAGACGTGCTTATCCTGAACAGCCCATCTACCCGTATCACTGACAGGACTTCAGTACCAGTCCTGATATCGACTCCGGCATTAACCAGTTCATCCCTGTAATGAATGTCAAAGCTAGAACGGTCAATGAAAAAACCAGGCGTTTCAATATCAACGACCATACCGCCGGGAGAAATGATTTTCATGCCACGCAGACGGTTCACTACATACTTATCCAGTATGGGCTCTTTACTGCGATCCATCATGAACTTGAAAAAGGTATTCGCAGGGTGAGGTGGATATCCCATGTCATGCTTAGAATCAACAAGTATGACCGCAGCACCCATTCGAGCTGCCTCCCTTGCAGCCATTACTCCGGCGGGACTGGCACCAACTACCACTATATCGGCATCGGTATTGTCATTCAAATTAGCAACTCCATATTACCAGATGAAAGGATATCCTGTAGACTTCATGAATATCAGGAGAAGCACATCAACTATCAAAGAGCCGAACATAATACCCCTGTACCTTGAACCCTGCAGGAACAACTCACCGCCCCGTTCAGGCTCAGGATTCCTGATAAAATCCAGTGACTGCCATAATATCCACCCACCGCCAAGCAGGACACCCGTAAAATATACCGGACCCAGATGGGCCGTATATCCAATAGCTATTGAGGCAATAACACCAAGGAACCAGCAGACGAACACGAATTTCGAGGTGACAGGAACGCCAAATGTTACAGGTGTTGTGGGTGCACCTTTTACCTGGTCTCCTTCCACATCCCGTGCCACGCCACTCAAGGTAAAACCCCAGTCGGTCACGCACATCATTATTCCCAGGAAGATTGCAGGCAGGGGCAATATCACGCCGTCACTGCCTCTCAGTATACCGGCAGGGTCAAATGCAAGCCAGACACCAATGGGTACCAACCCGTACGAGATGCCCACAGGCACAAAGCTCAGGAACGTTGAGCGTTTTGCAACACTTGAGTAAATGGTAATAACTCCAGCCGCTACAATAAATACGACCAATGATTCCGGATTTAAATACGCAGCAACAGTACCTGCGACGAGTATCAATACAAGTGCATAAATAAGTGCATTTTTCCGGTTTACCCTGGAGGATGGAAGTGGACGCTGGGGAAGATTGATTTTGTCTATATCCACATCACAATAGTCATTGAACACATATGAACTCGTAATTGCAAAATATGCTCCGCCTACTGCAAGGATAAACGGGACAAGGGCAGGCAGACCCCCACTTAAAAGGTATGTTGCAAGCAAAGCACTGGCTGCCGGGAGCGCCAGGTCCATATCAGCTATCTCAGGCCGCAACATCTCGATATATGGCCTTATTTGATTCAAATACCCTTTTTTAGTTGAAGTTTCCATAAGCATCACGTTATTCAAGAATCCTGTTCAATATTTTTATGACAAATTCCTGTTATGATATATTACATTTATTAATATTCTTTGTGTAACTTGTGCAAGAATATACTGCAAATTCCTATTATAATTGTTGTTGAAAGTATCTTGAACCCTGGTATGCCTGAACCACCCGTAGTTGTAGGTGTCACATTGGAATTATGGGAATCATCAGGATATGCCGTCGGTGTAGGGGTTGGCTCTGGCAGGGCAGGATCGTAGTATTGGTATATATGTGAAAAAGTTACAATATCTACAACTTCACCTGTATATATACCGGAAACTCTTAGGCTAAAATGCATGGTTTCAACAGAATTATTCGACAAAACATAATGGGTGGTCGAGTTATAATAAAACACTTCATCAAGAGAAAGTATGGCTGACTTTACAACCGTATCATTCTGCTTCAACTGCACCCATGCGTTATCCCCACCGTTGCTTACACTCATTAGGTTAAACTCATACCCCTGATAGAATGGCCATGACTGGCCTGTCGAGAGATAAAAACTTGTACCATTGACCAGTGGCTCAGTACCCATCTGGGCCAAAGCCGGGTGGAGTGACCCCAAGAGAAGCATCCCTACTATTATGATTATTTTGCCTATGCCCAATATCTTCATAATATTACCCAAAAATTATCATGTACTTGTAAATTGTTAATTCCTATGCTTATAATATGTTCCTGGAAATTTACTTTTAGCCACATACTTATCTATTTACAGTTACTTAAGTTCGGTCAATGTCCAGGAAAATGACTGCAAACTTGTGTTCAGGTAAAACAGCCTTCGAGGTCAATGCTTTTACAAAAATAGACCTGATGCAGGCAGCACAAGTCCTCAAAACCATAGTGGTTACACCTCATATATTGATAGTTGACATAGACGGTATCGAGATATCCCTATATCCCACTGGCAGGATGCTTGTCAAACATGTCAAGACCGAGGATGAAGCCTTGAAAGCTGCAGAGTATCTACTTAATCAGGTAAAATGACAAGAAAATCTTCCCTTCAGCAGGATTTACCTGACTACTTACAACCAAAAAGCATAATATTGTTAAACCCATTCTGAAGTTGAGGATTATGAAGTCATATCTATTAGTCTGGTTCAACAGTGAAGGCGGCAGACCATCTGAGGTCAACCGAAGATTGATGTCTCTGGGATTTAAACCCATGCAGGGAGCCCATGATTATGTATACGAATGGGATTCAAACACCGATCTGGATGAGATACTCAATTTTGGCGACCGCATCCAGTTGACCCTCAATGGGCTGGGTGTCATGTTCAAAATAGAGACCATCCAGAATGAATGAACGTAGTGTAGGAACCTACTTTACGAACTCACTGTACTCGGACGAATCAACTATTTTTGCACCTGAAAGGGCAGTCCTGAGCAGTTCTTCCACATCTATTTTTACTTCTTCACCGCACACATCACCGCATTTGGCAGCAGTAGCAGGCTTTTCCGGCACTGCAGTACAACAGGTGGCAGGCCGGGTAGATGCATCATAACTGCCAATATTGCGTGCCATATCCACAATCTCTGTCTTGTCAAGAGCGATAACGGGATGGTAGATAGGTGCATGAATGCCACAGGTTTCAGCCAGCATGTTCTGTGAGGTCTGGCTAGCTACCTGGCCCAGGGATGCACCAGTGATTATACCATGGGCACGTTCCTTCTCCATGATACCGACTGCGATTCTGTACATCATCCGGCGGCACAGCACACAGGTATATCGACGCTGGCAGTCTGATAGAAACGATACATGGCTTTCACCGCAGGGGACTTCATAAACTTTAAGGGAATGACCTGGAGCCCATGTCTGTAGCACCCTGATACATTCGAGTGCTCTTTGCCTGGTGGTCTCGTCTGAGAAGGGGTCATTATTGACATATACCGGAATTATCTCACAGCCACGTTTCATCATGAGCCATGCTGCCACTGGTGAATCGATACCTCCTGATACCAGGGCTACCATCTTACCCTGGGTACCAAGGGGCAGTCCGCCCACTCCATTGACCACATCGGTATACACGAAAGCGTGGTTCTGCCTGACTTCCACAAATATTTCCACATCAGGATTGGTCAAATCCACGCTCGGGTCTTGATGCTCTATCCGCTTCCAGACTGCATCTCCACATGCAACCCCGACATCACGGCTTGAAAAATCATGATTCCCGGCGCGCCTGGGCCTGATACCAAATGACTGCCCTTCATTGATAATTTCCTGTCCCACATCGGCAGCCACTGATGAAACGGATTCCAGGGTAGGTTCACAAGTTATAGCCTGGCTCACTGAGACCACACCGAACACCTTTGCTGCAGCCTGGGCGGCAGCAGGATCCGCGGTATGGATGTAAATACGCCCCCAATCCCTGGATACACTGTCGTACGATGCACCCATGGCATCCAGCATTGAAGTTATATTTGACATTAATATCTTCTCGTAGCGATCCCTCACATTCCGGCTCTTAAGGGCAATCTCGCCATACCTGACTATAATCACATCATTGGGTGGGCGGGTCATATTCAATCCTTGTCTTCTTTTAGCATTTCTTTTATTATCCTGGCATATGCAGGCCTAGCTATCAGCACTCCGATCAGTACTCCGATTATAGTGGTAATTGCAAAACCTTGCATGGCTCCAAAACCCATGATCCACAGTATTATCATTGCTATGATTGTGGTCGTCGCAGCACCAAATATAATGCCGAATGCCCTGGATATCCTGGTATTGTATACCTTGGTGGGCGGCAGTTTGCCCTCATACAGCACTTCATCAGTGATGACCACAAGATGGTCTATTCCGGTACCTATGACTGCAATGATACCGGCTATTGCAGGCAGGTCCAGCTGCCAGTATGATTTTATAAGCGATGCAAAACCAAGGATCATCACAACTTCGCTCAAGGATATAATTATCATTGGCAGCATTATCTCCTTTCTGCGATACCTTAAAAAGACCATAAAGGATACAGTGATAATAGCCAGCAGACCTGCTATGGCAGTGAGTTCCTTGAACTGGGTGCCCAGGGATGCAGGCACATGGCCCCAGTTTATGATCTCCACATTCACGGGAAGTGCCCCTGCCTTCAAATGAGATTCAAGTTTAATAGCATTATCCTCGCTGCCTGTATCACTGCCAAATGATGCCACCAAATCCTGTATTGGCACATTTCTCATGCTTTGTGCCAGCGAATACGACAGGGGGGCGCTGTATATCACCCTGTTGTCCAGGTACATGGTAATCTCGTGATTATCCGGGTCACCGACCGCATTGGTCTCAATCGCCGCCTGTCTCAGCGCCTCAGCACCCTGCTGTGTCAGGGTAAACGGCACACCCCAAACATTGTCATCCATCCTGTGGTAACCCACTGTCTGGATGTCTTCTCCATAAACAGCATGTACGCTCTCGTTATTGCCAATCTGTACCCGTATCTCGAACTTACCTGGCGTGCCGGCAAGGTCCATGGCCGTGTCAATATCAATTCCTGCCAGATCAATTAGTATATATTCCCGCCCTACGATGACAGGTTTTACATCGCTCAATCCGAACAGGTTCAACTTTTTCGCAAGAATCTCCTTGGTCTCAGTTAAGGTAGCTATTGATACACCGTCTTCATACGCTGTCACCGAACCCCCAACCGGTTGCATTATAGCAGCCAGTTCATCAGGAGAGGTCTTCTTCCTTATCTCATACCTGATGCCGTCCCCGTCATTAAAGACCACAACTTCTGTTTTGTACTGGTTTTCCAGATATTTGGTAATCGCTGTGTTTTTGTCTGTCTGGAGTACAATTGTGTAAACCCCGCCCCTGCTGGATACGGCTGCCTGTCCGTAACCCAGGGATTCTATCCCTTTGGCAGTAACGGACTGGCGGGTTTCAAAGGTCACTGAAGATGTAGTCTGGTGGGTGATTGTCACTGTTTCATTCAGGAACACCCCGTAATCCTGTGCGATAATACTTCCCATATCGGCGTCTACCTGCACTATGGCGCCTTCAGGTTTCAGGTGAAGCCATGAACCTCCGTCCAGTTCCAGTCCGTACTTGAGCCCACCGATCCCAGATTCAGGGAACACTGTAGGCAGAAACAGTAAGATAAGTGATACTAATATCGCGCCTATCATCAACAAGACCCTGGGGTCGCTGCCCAGTCCTCTCTCCCCTTCCTCGCCATTCATCGTTTTCGCCCCCCCTTGCCCTTTTTGTCAGGAGTGCCTCTCGCGAGATGCCATTTAAGGATGCCGGTGTTCAGCATCCAGGTATTCACAAGGTCTGTGACCAGGCCAAACACCAGAACCGCTGAAATGTCACTGATAATATCTATTCTTGAAAAGGACGAGATAAGACCCGCAAAGGTGCTGACTAAAAAGAGAACAAAAAATGCTGCCATTGTGGTAGAAGTCATAGTAAGCCCGGTTTTCATGGCTGCATGTATCTTTTCATCAGTGTCCCCCCGTCGTTTGAGAAGCCTGGTAGTAAGCAGGATGTCGCTGTCAACAGAATAACCTATCAGCATGAGCAGTGCGGCCACCGTGCCCAGCGACAGGGCTATACCGAACAGGTCCATAAGTGTTGCGGCGATGATAATATCAGAAGTGGCAGACAGTACCACTGCTGCTGATGGCACTGCAGATTTGAATATGAGAAACACTATCACGGCCATACCCAAAAAAGCGTAAATAACGGCCATGATAGCGCTATGTTGCAGTTTTTCACCATATAATGCACTCATATGTTTCAGGGAAACGTCCTTACCGTAAGTGGATGAGATATAATCGTTCAGTTGTGTTTGTTGGGCCTCGTTCATGGGACCGAACTTTAACATTACGCGCCCGCCGCCTGCATCCCTGGCACTAAATGGGGGCGTTTCAGGGAATTGGGACGTGAATTCCTCCTCCAGCGTTTTGTAAGAGGATTCCGAAACAACTGTGAGCACTGTTCCTCCAGTAAATTCCACGCCCAGTTCCACCGGACTCCCGGTTGTATAGAATGAAAAACCAAGGATCAACAGTGAAATTAAGAATAGTATCATTGGGATAGCAATCATCTGTTTGGTCGAAAAACGTCCCAAATAAGAATCAATGTAGTTATCAATGTCAAAAGTCTTCATCAGCAGCACCGGGATTTGTGATTATAGTTTATAATTAAAATATTTGTTATTAAAATATGTGGTACAGTAATAATGGTCACGTCCGAATAACCATATATCACAATATATTTACCTTTTGCTCCCATTACTAACAAATCGTTAAAATGGATAGGTAAAAACATGGTTCAAAGACCAACATTAGATGAATATTTCATGGAAATCGCCCAGGTGGTGGCCAAGCGTTCCACCTGTTTAAGAAACCAGGTAGGTGCAGTTATCGTTCTTGATAAGCGCATCCTTTCCACAGGATATAACGGCGCACCCCGCAACCTGCAGCATTGTCTTGATATCGGATGTATACGTCAGCAGCAAAATATCGCATCAGGTACCAGGCACGAACTGTGCAGGGCAGTGCATGCCGAACAGAACGCCATAATTCAGTCTGCTCTACACGGCGTCAGTATCGAGAACGCAACTCTATATTGCACACACCAGCCGTGCATATTGTGTGCCAAGATGATAATTAATTCCAAAATCAAAAAAGTAGTTTTCTCTAACAATTACCCTGATGACGTGGCAATAAGATTCTTCAATAAGGCAGGTGTGGAAATTGTAAGTTTTCCCGGACATTCGAATGACCCCGGATAGTGCTTTATTTCACTACCTTGAGCCAAACGTTGCGACTGCACACCCAAACGCAGTAGAACTGCAGGGTATAGTTAGTAAGATCAACGTGAAAGTTGAACCTGAGATATTATAAGTAATCATAAATTAATATAAAATAACCTGTCGTATTTAAGTGTAATAATATTTAACAATCTATTTAACATCAAAACAAGAAAGTTGGTTTTATGGACGAAATTGACACTCAACTACTAAAAATCATTCAGGACGGTATCCCGATAACATCCCGACCATTCAAAGAAGTCTCACAACAATTAGGTATTTCAGAGACTCTGGTAATAGAAAGGATAAGTAAATTGCATCATGAAGGGATTATCAGGCGGTTTGGCGCATCAATAGGACACAGGGCCATTGGCTTTACTGCAAATGCTATGTGTACCTGGAATGTACCAGATTCCCTTGTAGAAGATGTGGGCGCTATCATGGCTGGATTTTCTGAGGTAACTCATTGCTATGAACGACCACGACGAGACGGGTGGCCCTATAACCTGTTCACTATGGTTCATGCATACACCAGGGATGAATGCAGGAAAGTTGCAAAACAGATATCCAATGCCACTGGTATCGAAGATTATAATATCTTATTCAGTGAGAAGGAATTTAAAAAGACAGGAGTCAGGCTTTGACTGGTAAATCCGGTAACAAATTATTGCAGGATAGTGAACCTAAACTCCTGCCATTGATGATAAATATGACTGACCGTAAAGTAGTCATATTCGGAGGAGGACAGGTGGGTGAACGAAAAGCGATCTTGTTTTCCAGATATGCTCCAACCACTGTCATCAGCCACAATTTTACCCATATACTTCAGGACCTGAGTGGTGAGGAGTTGAAACTCATTAAAACCACAGGCACAATGTCCGATGCCGAGATATTGGATTACCTTGATGGTGCATTCCTGGTCATACCAACCACTAACGACCGAGAATTTAACATTAAGATTACAAATATTGGACATCAACATGGCTGCCTGGTAAATTCAGTGGATGGACTTGATGATCTTGCAATACCGTCGATTGTAGAAAGAGGAGATATAACCATTGCCATCTCAACCAGCGGTGCCAGTCCCGCCCTTTCAAAATATATGAGGAAAAAGATTGAAACAGTGATACCAGCAGAGTTCGAAACCATGGCACTGCTGCAAAAAGAGATTCGAGTTATACTCAAATCAAGTATTCCCGACCAGAGAGAAAGGGCAAGCATATTGTGGGCAATTCTTGAAGATAAAGATATTTGGAGTGCACTGACTCATTCATATGAACATGCATTGGAAATTGCCCTAAAGCATTTATCAAATGGAAATGATTAAATTTATTTAAATACCAGGGGTAAATAAGGAGATTTTGATGACTGAAATTTCAAGCATGCTTATTACCCACGTAAAGGCCAACGTGGAAGATATTGAAAAACTTCATGCCTGGCATGGCGGCGTTGACAAAATACTGGAAAGATTATATTCTCATGAACTGGTGGAAGAGTGTGCCGTGCTTATGACCTGTAACAGGGTTGAGGTCTATGTTGTCTCGCCCAAAGGCAGCAAGGTACTATTTAATTTTGCCAAGATGATGAAAGTTCCCAACCTCATTGTTGACTTCCTTGACCACGAAGAGACAATGCTACATCTCATGCGATTGACATCCGGCATGGAGTCCATGATAGTGGGAGAAGACCAGATACTGGGACAGGTGAAGGACTTATACAATCTCGCAAAGCAGACCGGGACCACGGGAAAAATGCTGGATACAGTGTTCAGCAAGTCCATTCATGTGGGCAAACGGGTACGCAACGAGACCGACATTAACAGGGGTTCTGTGTCTATCGGTTCTGCAGCAGTGGAATTAGCGGATGATATACTTGGAAATCTTGAAGGAAAGACTGTGATGATTATCGGGGCAGGAGAAATGGGGTCACTGGTTGCAAGGGCTCTTGCCAATAAGAATATAAAAGTAATATATGTGGCAAACCGTACTTTTGAGCGAGCCGAGACCTTAGCCTGTGAACTAAATGGAGAGGCCATAAAATATGACTTGATAAATGAATATATCAGGGAATCTGATGTTGTTATCAGTGCAACTGCTGCACCCCACATGGTCATCACTAGAGAGATGATGGAAGGAGTCATGAAAGAGTACAAAAGTGACATTCTACTGATTGATATTGCAAATCCCAGGGACATAGATGAGTCAACTGGTGAAATTGAAGGTGTCAGGCTGTTCAACATTGACAGCTTAAAAAGTATCAGTGAAAAGAACCTTAATAGGCGCAAGGGCGAGATATCAAAAGTCGAAAATATCATCAATGAAGAGTTCGAACTTCTAAAGGTACAATATAAGCGCCAGCAGGCTGACAGGATTATTTCGGCACTATATAGCATGATTAACGAAATACGATGTCATGAGCGGGATGCTGCCATCAACAAGTTGAAAGCTTACCATACTATTGGTGAAATTGAAATTGAAGTATTGAACGACATGACCCATTCGTTAGCAAATAAAATACTGGCAGAGCCCACAAAGATTTTACGTAGTGCAGCTGAACATGATGATGAAATGTTCCTGAACACAGTGGCTGAACTGTTCAGGCTCAATGGCAACAAGAATAATAAGAACAATTAACGGAAAATCGGATGTTATGTTTGAAAATACCACCAAATTCCCCACCACAAGATTGAGACGACTCAGGACACCTGCAATACGGCGCATGGTCAAAGACACGACTCTGTCAGTGGATGACCTGATAGCCCCCCTGTTCATAGACGAGAAACTGGGATCTCCACAACCCATATCGTCCATGCCTGGTGTAAGGAGGGAGACTCCTGCAAGTGTTGTGGACGAAACAAAAGCACTGGCAGACCTGGGGGTTCCGGCCGTGGTATTATTCGGGATACCAAAAGAGAAAGACGAGACAGGGACACATGCCTACGGTAATGATGATGTTGTGCAGAATGCAACCCGTGATATCAAGGCCGAACTGGGGGATGATATGGTGGTCATCACTGACCTGTGCCTTTGCGAATATACAACCCACGGACACTGCGGTATGGTGGATTATGAGACCGAAGAGGTATTGAACGACCCTACCTTGCCAATACTGGGTAAGACCGCTGTGAGCCAGGCACGGGCAGGCGCAGATATTGTGGCACCATCAGGCATGATGGACGGTATGGTGGCTGCCATCCGCGGCGCCCTTGATGGGAGTGGTTTTTCCAATACACCTATAATGTCATATGCAGCCAAGTATTCTTCCTCGTTCTACGGACCTTTCAGGGATGCAGCTGAATCCGGATACAGTTTCGGGGATCGCTCCACATACCAGATGGATCCTGCAAACAGTGATGAGGCCTTGAGGGAAGTGGAACAGGATATCCTGGAAGGGGCCGACATTGTTATGGTCAAGCCTGCCCTGCCTTACCTGGATATAATTTATAGGGTGAAGCATGAATTCAAGATGCCTACAGCCGCCTATAATGTTAGCGGGGAATATTCCATGGTCAGGGGTGCAGTGGATAAGGGCTGGATGGATGAGAAGGCCATCATGGAATCACTTATTTCCATTAAACGGGCCGGGGCGGATATGATTCTTACCTATTTCGCAAAGGACGTGGCGACAAAACTTAATAAATAGACACTTATTCTACATACCATTTGGTCTGAATACAGCCACGTTCGCCATCAGTGCAGTTCTTCCTGGATTTTCATGGGTCAGGTCCATTGGCTTTTGAATGAATACCATCGGGAGGGTGTTAAAAGCAGATGAGAACTCTTCGATTGTGAATAATTCATCTGGTGGATGGGAATGTCCCAATACTGATTCGGTCAACCTTCGCTGAAGTTCTATCTCTGCCATGGACGCATCTTTGCGATAGTTCGGGAATCCGATTATCACTTTGCCCCCAGGTGTAAGGTTTTTTTGAATAAAGGAATCCAGGTCATGGAAGAACATCTTTTTATTCTCCATAGACCCCATATTATTACACAAGGCAATCTCATGTGCCGAACTTACCATCAGCATGCATTCGGCTGTATAAGGCATCCGGGTATCAACTGCTTCTTTTAATGATATCTGCAATGGGATATATTTCACTGTTAAAAGGTCAGGAACATCATTGATTGTGGTGGATGGTTCTATGTTGGTTAA
>JAGLRT010000160.1 GCA_023136155.1 Methanosarcinales archaeon | reverse complement strand
TTACTGCTCCATCTGTGGTAAAAGCTGGTGAAACTGCTATTGTCAATGTACATCTCGAAGTGCCTGATGATTCAAAAGGCAGTTACAACGGAGAAATTAACCTGAACATTAACGACCCTTCGATACGTGAATGGGAGGGACAGGTTCAGATGAATTTAGAGGTATGGACACAGCCAACAGAGCCGTACACAAAAACATTCACCACCGGAACCGATGATACAATTATGATTGAAATATCATCGAACCCATTTAGTGAATACGCCATTGCCATGTGGATGGACACAAACACTCAGGATATGAAGGAACCTTCGTTTGATGTGACACTTGAAGGTGAATCAGGCGAAGTTGAGATGACGCTGGTTAAAACAACCTACAGCGGTTCAGTGAGTCTTGGGATGTCAAGTTTACCGCCATGGGAAATCGACAGCACTGGCATCTATCAGGATATTTCTTCTAGTTATGTGGAAAAATACTCTGCACCTGGTGCAGCCGGGGACTGGACGCTTGGAATACTTCCAGGTAATGCTGATATGTTCAGTTATACGATAACATTCGGCCCGGGTGAATGAAATTTGAGAAGGCGCATTGCGCCTTTTTTTACTTTTTATGGGGTGCAGTAATATGAAAAATTCAAATCTTTGGTCTATAGTTCTATTGATTGCATTACTTATGGCAGCAATTTCAGGATGCATCATGGGAGCCGAGGATGCACCTTTTAATAATAGTGTTGTCTGGATAGGTACACCTCCTGCAAAAAGCGAGGATATCGGAAAAATGATCGTACAGCAGGTGATTCCCTATGCAGGAACAGAATATGATAATATCACGATCAGTGCATCGCAGGAAAATGACAAAATACGCTTGCATGTATCAAGCGTATCGGCAAATACTATGTACCCTGATCTGTATGATTTTACCTATAACTATGACAATAATGAGCTGATACGGGTCAGTTATCTTCTGGAGGCAATTCCAGAATCCGTTCGAGGAAAAGCTATTGGAATTGCAATGCAAAATGAACAGATAATGGGGGTATTATCGACCGGCATAGGTGGAAGCAGCATTCCTTCTGTCAAACGAATACTTCCGGAAACTGCAGAGAAGTTCTATGAACCAAAGACCCTGCTCAGTGTTACATGGAAAGACAGTTCCCTGTCCGCATTGGTTGATGTGGATGCCGGACAGGTGGTAGGGGTATGGAGTGGAAACTGAAACAATGAAAAATACAGGAATAACACTGGAAAATGATTTAAATAAATATGGAAAGTGGTATGAATGAACGGGGCTGAGCTGATTGGACTGATAATGTCAAAAGACGTGATATTGCTTACAATGGGAATACTATTCCTGATTGGTCTGGTTTCGGTTCAAGTTCATTGGTTAATTCTTGCAAAGCGGGCACTTGAGAGGGGGCGTGTTCGGGTTGAGTCAATAAATGATTTTATGATCGATGTGGGTGAAAAAGATGACTGAAATGGTGAAAGACATAATGAGTGAAGAAACTCAAATTCCTGTTAACAAATCAAATAACACAACAAAAAAACATAAATGGTGGATATATTTGATATTTTTCTTGATAGCTCACTTTCCGCATGTCTCTCAT
>JAGLRT010000016.1 GCA_023136155.1 Methanosarcinales archaeon | reverse complement strand
CCAGCTATTGATGCTTTCTATCTGGCCAGGACGGGTGGTAACTGAGAAGAGGAACTGGATATCCTGCCAATCTCAGGTCTGACCAATGGCAACTCGTGCCCCATGCTTTCGCGTCTTCTATGGCATCGGATGCGATACAGACGCTGGCGGTTGGGTGGGCTCCACAATTTCGTGGGCAGCGGCGAGGGTTTCCGGGCGAACCGTAGTCAAGTCCGGCGACCGTGGCGTGCGGTATGTGTATATCGCCGCCGCCCGGCCAGCATGCTAGATTATGGGGGTGTCGAGGGGGTGGTGCTACAGTCACGGCTTTGCGTCTGCGAGCTTGGGTCGTGTGCGCTGGTCCGTAATGCAAAATCGAGATAGATCAAACTGATTTTAGGTGATGCCCCGCCGAAAGCGTTCACCTACTCACCCGCCCCAAAAACATCGAATAAGTATAGAACGCATAATAATCCGTAAGATCCAGAATGAAATCCTGCGACTCAGCCAAACACAGCCGCTGATACTCAGCCCGGTCCCCTTCTGACAACTCAGCTTCCACATCTACCCACCGCATCTCAATAAGCGCGGCAAGAGCATCACGCATTTCCCCGGATAGCGGGGCGCAGACATCACCCGCGAATGTCCGGGCAGTAACCTCCTCCATGCCCGCACGACGAAACCACCCCATCATGCGCGGGAAATGCAACTCATGCGCCGTCCCCTCAACAAATGGGGCGATCCCGGAGGACGTCGCATTCAGATGTGCCTCAAGCACAGGGTAGCCTGGGAGCAGTTGTTGAGAAGACCATGCGAGGATGATCACACTTCCGCCGGGTTTTACCACCCGTGCAAGCTCCTTTAGCAGCGGCAGGGGCTCTCCGGGTGCGTATCCTGCGCAGTTTGCACTCCACACCCAATCGAAAGTATCGTCGTCGAAAGGGAGGTTGTTCATGTCCCCCTCCTTTTTGTTATTAACCTGTTCTACCTCATCTTCCGGAGCAGACGTATGTTGCCTGAAATCCCTCACTATACTCGGCGCTCTCGATCTTGAATCCTGCACGCTCAAGCAGTCCCTCCATCACCCAGTCATAGGTGCTGTACTCCTCACGAATATGAATTTTTGCTTCTGCTGCAAGCTCAGGTCCCGATTGCTCTGTGATTGATCTGACCCATGCATT
This sequence comes from Methanosarcinales archaeon, assembly GCA_023136155.1. GTDB lineage: Archaea > Halobacteriota > Methanosarcinia > Methanosarcinales > Methanocomedenaceae > Methanocomedens_B. The sequence goes on along the minus strand of JAGLRT010000016.1, from coordinate 19,091 downwards.
GAGCTTACCTTCCATATCATCGGCAGCGGATGGAAACACAATATCAAACAGAAAGAACCGCCCTCCCGCTTTTAACATCTCGGCTGCTCTTGTAAGACCGACCAATTTCCAGAAATCCGGAAGATGATGCAAGGACGCTATCGATACCATCGCATCTGCCGGATCTGCCTCGTGATCGTACGTCAGGAAGCCGCTATGGCAATAGGAAATGTTCGAAAGCCCAATCCTGTCACATTTTATCCGGCAGAGGTTCAGCATGGCAAGAGAAATATCCACCGCATAGACTTTCTTACAGTGTTTTGCAGCATAGAGCGTGAATGCTCCGGTTCCTGCACCCATATCGATAACCGTACTGTTTGAATCCAGGTCGAGGATTTTTATGATCGCATCGCTATTCTTCTCGTAGTCGCGAAACTTCTGGTGCATGTCATCGTACCGTTGCACCTGCTCAATGCCTGAGTAGTCAACACCAGTCTGTTTCATCTCGTCGTAGGTCCATTCCGGAATATTGAACATGTTTTTATGGCTGTCCGGCTTCCATGCGTAATTCATCATCTGGTCTCCCTTGGTTGCTATGGCGTAAAAAGAGGATCGTCACTGATAGCTTCTATGCATTCTTCCAGGGACATGTCAGGATACACTTCCAACCACTTCGTTGTATGTCTCATGTATGATAGATTGAACCGATCTTTTCCAACGTATTCCATCCGAGCAAACCTAGTCTCAAAGAATGGCTCTATGGCATTGGGTCCGGGAGAATGGTATTTGGCATAAAAATAGAAATAATTGCGATACCATTTCGCAAAAATATCCACTATATAATTGAAACGGTCTTCCTGTGGATCCAGGTCAATGTTCCTGGGTTTTAAAACAGACCCAACAAGTTCATCACATGCCTGTTTCACCTCAATTTTCACTAATTCCGGAACTTTGGGTTTGGTAGCCCCGGACGGGCTGAATAACAAGCGTTTTTCATTTTTTGCCATGTAATTACCTCCATCATCCACTCCCGATACTTCTCAAAAGCCTCATTTCCTCCATCAGTCAGCCTGAGCATGGAATGCAACTTTTCACCGCCAAACTCTTTCACGATTTAATATAACCTGTAGCTCCCAGTTTGCTCATATGCAAAGACAGATTGCCGTGTGTAAACCCTGTCATCTGGAAGGGGTGCATTCCATATTGGCTTAAAAGTCATTACTTAAAAATGATTTGGTTGCTTAACTTTTATATAATTTCGCCTCACTATGAGTCGTTACACATCAGGAAATGCAGCACAATACAATCAGCACATCATTATCCTCCACCCATGGAGCGACAATCTATGAATTACCATTATAATCCAAAAAATATCGAGCCAAAATGGCAGCAGCGCTGGGAAGAATCTGAAGTTTTCAAGGCCACCGAGGACACCTCAAAACCAAAGTACTACTGCTTAGAAATGTATCCTTATCCATCAGCATCCCTGCATATGGGCCACCTTCGCAATTACGCTATCGGTGACAGTATAGCCAGGCAAAAAAGAATACAGGGATTCAACGTGCTCTACCCAATGGGCTATGATGCCTTCGGACTGCCAGCCGAAAATGCAGCCATCAAACAAAAAGTAGACCCTGAAACCTGGACCCGCAGTAACATAGAATCCATTAAGGCCCAGCAAAAAGAGATGGGACTGTCATATGACTGGTCGCGGCAGATACAGAGCCTTGATGAGGATTACTATAAATGGAACCAGTGGACATTCCTGAAATTTTATGAAAAAGGGCTAACATACCGGGAGAACGCACTGATAAACTGGTGTCCCGATTGTGGTACCGTGCTTGCTAATGAGCAGGTCATCAATAACAGATGCTGGCGCTGTTCTACAGAGGTGGAGCAGCGGGAATTGAAACAGTGGTTCTTCAAGATACGGGACTATGCGGATGAGCTGCTGGACGGTCTGGAATACCTGGACTGGCCCGAATCAGTTAAAATGATGCAGCGCAACTGGATTGGCAGGAGTGAAGGTACCATCATCAAGTTTTGCATCGTCGATACAGGCGAAACCATTCCTATATTCACCACCCGACCTGATACCGTATTCGGTGTCACCTTTATGGTATTCGCACCTGAACACCCGATGATAAAGGACTGGGTTGCTGGGACAAAATACCAGGCAGACTTTGAAGCATTCCTGGCCGAAGTGCAACAGGAGGACAAGTTCCAGCGTATTGCTACTGATAAGGATAAGAAAGGCATGTTCATCGGGAAGTATGCAGTAAACCCGCTGACTGGCAATGAAATACCTGTGTATGTAGGCAATTTTGTGATTTATGAATACGGTGCAGGGGCAGTAATGGCAGTACCGGCCCACGACCAGCGCGATTTCGAGTTTGCCAGAGTACACGACATACCCATAAAGGTAGTTATCCAGCCCCTTGATAGGGAACTTACACCTGACGGGATGGAAGACGCCTATGTGGATGACGGGGTATTGGTGAACAGTGGAGAATTTGACGGCACTGGCAACCGGGATGCCATCATCAGGATAAGCGAGAAACTGCAAAGCCAGGGGTTGGGTGAGAGCACTATTAATTACAAGCTCAGGAACTGGCTCATATCCAGGCAGCGTTACTGGGGCACTCCCATACCTATCATCTACTGTAACGAATGCGGTACCGTACCCGTACCCATTGAAGACCTGCCAGTCAGGCTGCCAAAGGACGTGGAATTCACAGGCAGCGGCAACCCTCTGGAAACCTCAAAGAGCTTTACCAATGTTACATGTCCCAAATGCGGCGGGTCTGCCCGCAGGGAGACCGATACCATGGACACTTTCGTGGACTCATCCTGGTATTTCTTCAAATATTGCAGCCCTCGTTCAGAAGCCTTGCCCTTTGAAAAGGATGCAGCCTCATACTGGATGCCGGTAGACCAGTATATAGGTGGCATAGAGCATGCAATCCTGCACCTGTTATATGCCCGGTTCTTTACCAAAGCTATGCGGGACATCGGTCTGACTGAAGTGGACGAACCATTTGCCAGACTGCTATGTCAGGGCATGGTGAATAAGGAAACACCCTACTGTGATGTATGCGGCAGGTTCCTGCCTCCCGGTGAATTCGAGGGACATTCATGTTGTACTTGTAGCAGCAAATATGCCATGAAGAGCGCTAAAATGTCAAAGAGTCTGGGTAATGTGGTTGACCCCCAGATATTAATGGATAAATACGGGGCAGATGCTTCACGTTTCTTCATCCTGTTCGGTTCAAATCCTGAGCGTGAACTGGAATGGTCTGATTCAGGGATTGATAGTGTGTATAAATTCCTTGATAAAACATACCGTCTGTTGGTAGAACCTACTGATTCCCTGAAAAGTGGTATCGATGCCAGGGACAGCTACATCCGATTCCTAACACACAGGACCATAAAGGAAGCCACCGGCGCCTTTGAAGATTTGAAACTCAAAGATGTTCTCACAAATGTAATGACACTGGTGGACGAGATATATGATTACGGCCAGTCTGCTGTTAATGGTGAGATATATGACAATGCCAGAAGGGCTATTGTGCTACTGTTAAGCCCGATAACACCTCATCTGTGCGAGGAAGTCTGGGAATCTACCGGAAATGATGGTTTCATATGCCAGGCCAGCTGGCCTGAATGTGATGAGGCTGTGGTCAGTGAACCGGAATCCTACAAGTGGAATATGCTTGACGACCTTGGAGATGACATAAAGGAGATACTCAAGGTAGCACACATTACATCTCCTGAGACGATACACATTATTGTTACAGCCGGATGGAAGTTCGAGCTTGCAGCCCTTTTCAGGCAGGAGTTTGCCAGGACAAAGGACAGGGGGCAGATAATGAAAGCCCTGATGTCCACTGACCTGAAACGATACGGTAAACAGGTGAACATGATACTGGGTAAATACCTGGATGACCCTTCCCTGGCACCGTCTATTGAAATGGATGCAAAAGGTGAATTTGATTTCCTGAACAGTGCTGTTTCGATATTAGAATCCAATTTCAATTGTGCCATAGAAATTTCCAGGGAAGAAGACTCGAAAGAGAAGAAAGCTGCAAGCGCCCTCCCTGGGAGACAATCTATTATAGTGTATTGAATATTGTGTATTATTGCTATTGTTAGTTGAAAATATTTAGTTGTGTATTTACATGCCGGAATCACAAATCGAGTTTGAAGTTAAAGCACCCATAGAATCAGTATGGGGTTTAATGGCTGACCCTGGGATGTCTACTCATTGCATTCCCGGACTGCTGGTATGTAAAGTTACGGGCCCAAAAACAAATTTGTGGATTATGGAATTCCAGATCGGACCATTGATAAAACGGATTGAGATGAACAGTACAACCGTAGAAGTGGACCCGCCTTATCATGGAAAATGGGAAGGAAAAGCAAAAGGTATTAAAATGAGTGGGGAAATTGACCTTAAGGAAAATACCAATTCCAGTACTATTGTTTCTTACAAATTAAAACTGGAACCGAAGAGTCTGTTTTTGTTGTCCATGTTATCCTTTATTGATCAAAAACTGGAAAATGATGTGCGCCAGTATGCCGAGAATGTTAAATTTCATGTAGAAAAGGACAATTAGTTTTAGAACAATACAAATAAGGTACAATTATTGGTGGTTTGATAAATTTGCTCAGAAAAGCCAGGGTTGAGGATGTTGCACAGATAAGGCAACTGATTAATGTTTATGCTCAGCAGGAGGTCATGCTGCCCCGTGCCATTGGTGAATTGTATGAAAATATCAGGGACTTTTTTGTAATTGAGAAAGAGGACCGGATTATCGCTTGTGGTGCCCTGCATGTAACCTGGGAAGAGTACGGGGAGATTTTGTCCCTTGCAGTGTCCACTGCTGAAATAAGAAAGAAGCATGGTTCCAGGATACTTGAAGCATGTTTGAATGAAGCGCCGGAACTCGGAATCAAGCATCTGGTTACACTTACCTATGCTCGTGAGTTTTTCGAGCATTATGGATTTAAGGTGGTGGATAAGTCTACACTTCCACATAAATTGTGGAGCATGTGCGTGAAATGTCCCCGTTTCCCTGACTGTGATGAAATTGCAATGATAAAAGAACTGGAATAACATTACGATAATTATGAGACTGTCAGGGAAGTGATGAAATTAATACATTCGAATAAACATTGTCAAGTAAAACGCTATGCAGCATTATGCTGTCTTTATTTCATAAGTTAAAATACCTAGAAATGCGGACTTTTCCGACAATCTCAATTATAATTTATGTCACAATTTTCATGTTTTTTTAAAATCATTCAAACATCCACAAACTATTTAATTGAATAAATTTAGATATTAGTATTGGAGTGGGTGTATTGTGGGTTTGATTTTTTGAAATAGAGGAATCATATTATCAGATACTTTATGTGCTGCTCTGGGAGCATAAATAAATGAATTTATATGAAAAGATGATAGCTGAAGCTTTGGCTGCGCAAAAAGCTGATGTAGGGGTTATCAAGAAAAAGAGGGGCACGAAATTCAAATTGAGTGATGCCAAGCCTTACGTGGATGCAGTGAATGGAATGAAACCAGGTGATGGACAGGCTAAAACCGTCTTCGACCTACACATAAATTCTGTCAATGCCCACTATGATATCCTGAGCGGTCTGACAGACACTGTTCGGGAAGAGGATGACCCGTTCGTGGAACATTACCAGACACCGCCAATACTTGAAATACTGTATGATGAGGATTCGGCTTTCAGGGATTCAACGGAAAAGTTCATCCAGGCACTGGCAGACAACGAGGCTCTTATAGGAAAGGAATCTATCAGACGATATGGCGGATTCTACGGACCCGTCTGTGTAGTGGACTTTGCGTTTTCTCCAGGTTCAACCAGTAATGTTGTTAACAGGATTCTGAAGACTATGAATATTCCTGCCCCTCATAAAGAGGCAATACTTTCAGCCAAATCATGGGGTATGGACACATCCTACGGTATAGGTGCGGCATTCCAGGCAGCCATCGAGGATGGTAAGACAGCAAAAGTTGCTGTTGAAGAAGAAATCGCCATGTTGCAGATGGTCTATGACAAGCCTGTTGATGCACAGGTAAAGATCATGGAAGATGCCGGGCACACCTCGTTTGATACGAGGGCGTACATGAACCAATACAAGGAAAAGATGAAATCCACAATTATCGCAGCTAAGGACGATGGTGTAGATTACGGTAATATAGTAACAGTTCCGGCATATTGTGTTGGTGATATTGGCCATCATATCTCCCAGTCCATGTTCAACATGTGCAAAGATGATGTGACCATGGCCATCATTGAGGCAGAGTCGCAGGTGCTTGAGAATACGTTAAAAGCAGGACTGAAGGCAGGATTTAAGAGTCCGGGAGCAGTACTTAATCTTGCAACCGGGGCCACTGCATTAGGTGCAGCATATATCCTAGAAAAAGATGGATTCACCGCCACTATGTTAATTGACCTGTTGACAAAGCGCTATACCAACTATGTCCAGCTTAATCCTACCAGGGGAGCTGCTGCTGAATTGCATAATGTGGACTTCATGGACATGATTATGCGTGGTTCAAAGCTGCTTGAAGTAAAACCTGTAGGTAAAGGCGGATTTGTGGGTGGAGTGAAGGTTGACCTGAGCCCCATAGACAATAATGAAGTGCTGGCAAACCCGCAGAGATATACATATCCTGCATGCGCAATCACAGTAAGGTTCTCCTCACTGATGCGCCTGGCTGACTTCCCATGTCTGCTTACCAGTGAACCTGTAACTGCAACCCTGATGACAAACATCATCTCTATGAACAAGGACACGCCTGGTTCCCCTGCAAGAGGATGCAAGATGTGTGGCACATCAGATCTGGTTAAGACGCACCAATACTGTCAGTGGGCAGAGGCCGTTTGAGGGGGCTTTGGTATGCATTGCTTCGTATGTGCACAGCAAGGCAAAGATACTGTTGCCATATCTATGTGTATCGTATGTGGAATGGCCCTGTGCAATGAACATCTTGTCAGGGAAGATCTCGATATGTGGGAAGGAGGTTACCCAATGCCGCGTCAAAAGGCACAGAAAAAGCTTCCGCGGATACTTTGCCAAGAATGCTACAGTGCATTGAAGTGAGGTGAATTTATGGCAGAAATAGGATTATTGAAACGCTTTTTGGCTGAGTTAATTGGCACCTACGCTCTTGTATTCATAGGGACTGGTGCTGCTGTGATAACTCTGCTGCTTGCAGAAGATCAGACCAATAAGGGTGGCTTTAATATCGGTATAGGCTACGGTGGTTTGGGTGACTGGCTTGCGATTGGCCTTGCATTTGGTTTTATCATAATGTGTATGATATATGTGTTTGGTCATATTTCGGGTACACACATCAATCCGGCGGTAACTATTGCATTGTGGGCTACCAAGCGATTCCCTATAAGTGATGTGATTCCGTACATAGTTGCGCAGCTGATAGGTGCTGTACTTGGGTCCATATCATTGGTACTGGTTCTTGGTACACGGGCAGCCACAGTGGGTGGACTGGGTGCAACTGCTCCCTTTATGGGTGTATCGTATTCCCAGGCTATTATCTGTGAGGCCATTGCTACGTTTTTCCTGATGCTGACCATCATGGGTGTAGCCGTTGATAAACGGGCTCCGGGTCAGTTCGCAGGATTCGCCATCGGTATGGTGGTGGCAGTGGATATCATTGTCACAGGTAATATAACCGGTTCTTCCCTTAACCCGGCTCGTACTTTCGGGCCGTTGGTAGGGGATACCCTGTTCGGTGGACCGAATCTGTGGCAATATTTTCCCATATATATTATCGGCCCTATATTGGGTGCAGTGGTTGCAGCTTTCGTATACGACTACATAGCAGACTTAAAGGGCGGGGAATAAACCGCCATTTTTATTTATTATCAGTCAGTAAATACCCATAGCGTCAAGATAGTTGTGTTACTTTATAAATATATAACTTGATTGATTATTATATACGTTTCGCTCCATCCTTAAAATTTCATCCGAATCTGATAAAATTTATCATATATTTTGTAGTGTATATACACTACAAAATATATGATGTTTTTTTATGTCTGGACTTCAAAACCTTGTCTTTATTTCTGGGAATCAGCGACAAGTTTATCACAATCGTTATACTCCGCAGCTCTGCTGCAGTTGGGTGTGCCGGCGCAACGTTTGACCTAAATTTAATACTTTCACTCCGCTCCCTCACTTAAAATATAAACAGGGGAAAATGATTTTGGAACACGGAGCCACACGGATAAGATTGATCCGTTTTTTGTATTCAATCAATATGGAGAAAACAAAATGCTTCACGCCAAATCAACAGATAAAATGATCAGTTCATTTTTCAGGATGTATATCCGACCAACCAGAGCAAGAAACCCCAACAAAGGAGGAGACCATAATGAAACAAATCTCAATATATCCAGATACTTTTAACAACGGCAGCAGCATACCAGTCGAATACACCTGCGATGGCAGTGATGTATCGCCTGGCCTATCCTTGGATGGTATCCCGACAGGCTCACAGTCCATCGCCCTGATTATGGACGACCCCGATGCACCGGGTACGACCTTTGTCCACTGGATGACATACAATATACCCGCCAACAGCACCGGGCTGCCCGCTGGAGTGCCAAATGACAATAACCTTGATGACGGCAGCCTGCAGGGAAAGAACGACTTTGGCAAGATAGGATATAACGGATCCTGCCCGCCACCTGGGAAACCACACAGGTATTTCTTCAAGGTATATGCACTTGATACAGTACTGGACCTAAAGAGCGGTGCTACCAAATCCCAGCTTGAGGCTGCAATGTCAGGGCACATCCTGGCACAGGGAGAGATGGTAGGGAAATATGGGCGGTAGTGAACGGTCCCCCCTCACATAGAGGGCACCTCCATACCAGTTTGTATCCTGTTACCAAAATCTTATTATACAGTCGAATCTATCACTGCCAATCATTAGTGTTACAAAACGGCAAGCATGTAACATAAATTATTATCATTATTATAACATCATAGTATAAACGTCCCAGGAGAACCAGCATTTGCACATACCAGACGGACTAATTCCTTTTCCCCAGTTTATCATATACTGGCTGTTCATCCTTCCACCGCTATACCTGTCCCTGCGCTGGGCCAGACAGGAAATGGACGAGATGAAGACGCCCCTTCTGGCCGTACTGGCAGCCGGGATATTTGCCATCCAGGCCATTAACCTGCCCATTGGCATGGGTACCAGCGGGCACATGGTGGGAGCGGTGCTTGCGGCCATCATTCTGGGTTCCCCTTATGCCGGTATGCTGTTGCTCACTCTTGTACTGGTAGTACAGGCATTCGTGTTCTACGATGGCGGCATAACCACACTGGGCGCCAACATTTTCAATATGGGCCTGGTAAGCTGCTGGTCAGGTTATTATACTTACCGTTGGCTTGAAGGCAAGCTGGGCACGGTCAGTGCATCATTTGCAGGCGCCTGGCTGGGGCTGGTGCTCTCGGCAATCACTGCCACATTGCAGATATTTCTGGCAGGTGCGTTCCCGCTGCTGGAAGCTCTTGTGGTAATGGTTACATTCCACGCGGTTATCGGGCTTATCGGTGAAGGTTTTATCACAGCTACAGTAGTGAAATTTATTCTGGTTTCCCGGCCTGACATCATGAATCTGGAACAGCGTAAACCCATATCGAAAAAGGCATTATTTACGGCGGCGGCTGTAGTACTGGTGCTGGCGGTGGCAGCACCTTACATTGCATCTACGAACCCGGACGGGCTCGAACAGGCTATGGTCATCATGATGGGTGAAGAAAAGATAGAAACCACCCTGGGCACTTCCATGCAGTATAGTCCCCCCATGCCGGATTATTCAATACCCGGACTAGGCAGGGCGGGTGAGGTACTCTCAATAGCCGCGGGTACCATACTGGTACTAGCGGCCGGTCTGATGTTCATGAAATTTGCAGGAAAAAATCGTGTGGTTACACCCGGCAGCGGTGAAGATGCCAGCAGTACAGGCGATGGTAATAACAGAAAAAGTAACAGTAGCAGTAGCAATAACATTAGCAGTAGCAGTGAGAGTAAAAGTAAAAGTAAAAGTAAAAGTAAAAGTAACACAGATGAAAATGGAAACGACAACATCTGGGTGTCAGAAGACCGGGACTGGGGTACTCCTTATATCATAGAGACAAGGGACCTGACCCATATTTATCAAAGCGGGTCGACAAAAGCCCTTAACGGCATCAATTTTTCTGTTAAGCCAGGCGAGCGTGTGGTGCTTCTGGGTGCCAATGGTGCAGGTAAGTCTACACTGTTCAAACACCTGAACGGCATCCTAAGATCCACATCAGGTCAGGTATTGGTAAAAGGGCAACCTATAACCAAGTCTAATATTAATGACGTGCGCAGGACCGTGGGTGTGGTTTTCCAGAACCCGGATGACCAGATATTTTCGCCTACGGTGGCACAGGACGTGGCTTTCGGGCCCATGAACCTGGGTTTGTCTCCTGATAAGGTCGAGCGCAGGGTTAAGCAGGCGCTTGAGATGGTGCGCCTCATAGGGTATGAAGACCGGGCACCCCACCACTTGAGCGGCGGTGAGAAGAAGCGAGTAGCCATTGCCGGGATACTGGCCATGAAACCCGAAGTACTTGTACTTGATGAACCCACCAACGGTCTTGACCCGGGGTCGGCGGCAAGGTTGATGCATTTGATAATGGAAATGAACCAGAAACTGGGTATCACTATGATACTTGCTACTCATGAGGTGGACCTGGTACCCGAATTTGCACAGAGGGTATGCGTCATGTCGGCTGGAACTTTCATTGGTGAGGGAACACCTATGGAGATTTTCAGTAGGACTGACCTGATAGCAAAGACGCACCTGCGGCTGCCTGTGGTGGCCCAGTTAATGGAGCAGTTGAAGAAAGATGAACTGGATGTGGCATTGAAACTGACAATAGATGGGGCCAGGGATGAGATATTAAGGGTTGCAGGCAGGCGAAATTAGGCATGCATATCACCCTTTACGATATTGAGCGGGAGTCATACAAGGAAAGCCTGTTGCATAGAATGGACGGGCGTATCAAGATGTTGATGACACTTGTTATCATTATATATGTGGTCAGCCTGCCCAGGCTTGATATTGTCACCATTGAGCGTCTGGGTATCCTGTGGTTATACTTGGTGGCGCTCATTATAGTTGCCGGGTTGAACCCGGTCTATGCGGCTGCCAGAATAGCAATTACGCTCCCTTTTGGACTGGGTGTATCAATTTTGCAGCCTTTTATCAGGCAGCCTTTTATAACTGAATTCAATGTGCTCTACAAATTGGGACTGGGCATTTCCGTAACAGCAGAGGGACTGCTGTTCGGTAGTGTACTTTTTGCTAAATTCATGGTATGCGTCACGGCAGTGGTGCTGCTGTCCTCCACTACCCAGATGCGTGATATGGTAGCAAGTGCACGCCGACTGGGGCTACCCTCTGAACTGACACTGCTGTTCAGCATGATGATCCGCTACCTGTTCGTGTTCTGGGGTATGCTCAGGCGAATCAGGACTGCCCAGAAGACCAGGTGCTTTAATATCTGGAATAAAAATGTACCCAGGCGCTGGATACTTGAACAGATTGGATATTCAATCAGTTCCCTGTTCCTCCGCTCGTATGAGCAGGGTGAGCGCACGTACTACTCCATGCTGTGTCGTGCATATTCTGCAGATTCACAGATATGCGTGGTAACGCAAAAAGTAGGAGCAAGTGATTATATGATGTTTTCAGTTACTCTTATCCTGATAGGACTGGTACAGTTCTGTATTTGAGTTAAAAGCCCTGTATTTCCTGGATCTATATTTCCTGTGGATTGATGGTATCCAGTTTGACGTGCTGTATACCTTTGTTCTTTACAATATTTTCGTATATCTCCCGAATCTTTCCTGCATCACCTTTAAGGATGATCACTTCCACACACGTGTTATTTTCCATGTGTATGTGAACCGAGGAGCTGATAATGTCCATGTATTTGTGCTGTATATTGTTCAGCGTGTCTTCTATGCCCCTTTGATTATGATTGTATGCTAAAGTTATGGTAGCAGCTCTGTTCCCTTCAATGCTACTCATCCAGTCGTAATACCTGATATATCCTCTAATGGCATCCCTGATACCTTCTGACCTGGAAGAATATCCCCTGTTTTTTATAATCACATCGAATTTCTCAAGTAAGTTTTCAGGAAGTGAAACTCCTATCCGTGATAATTCTGTATCCATTGTAAAATAATCTCCTTTAAATTGGTATGTGTAAAACTATTTCTTTATACATGAAATTTTTCATTGAATTATTAATACCATATGCAGATAATATAACATAAAATACTTATACATAAAAGATAATGAATAATTTCGTATTACGAATTAATTGAATAATCATACTATGATTATTATAGGAGGAATTTTATGCATATTGGAGACGGTTTAATACCATTGGAACAGACAATCATTTACTGGCTGATTGCCCTGGTCTTTATAGCAAAGTCCCTTGAATGGGCACGGAAAGATTTGGACGAAATGAAGATACCTATGCTTGCGGCCCTTGGGGCTGGCATATTTGCCATCCAGGCCATGAACATACCCATACCATGGGGCACAAGCGGTCACATGATGGGGGCAGCCCTGGCAGCCATCATTCTGGGCAGTCCCTTTGCCGGGGTGTTGCTTCTCACACTGGTACTGGTGGTGCAGGGTGTTGTGTTCGCAGATGGAGGTATTACAGCAATGGGTGCCAATATTGTCAATATGGGTGTTGTCGGAGGTTTTGTAGGATTCTATTCATATAATGCACTTAAAAATAGTATAGGAATGACGGGTGCTTCTTTCGCTGCCGGTTGGCTGTCCATCTTTATTGCTTCATTGGTTTGTGCTGTACAGATGTATTTCGCAGGCATATTTCCCTTATGGGAAGGTTTGTTATTAATGGGGCTTTACCATGCAGTTATAGGTGTTGTTGGTGAAGGATTGATTACAGCTATTGCCCTGAACAGGATAATGGCGGTGAGGCCCGATGTTGTATCTGAAAAGTCAATACCAGGTGTAGGGGTTGCAGCATGAAAAATAAGAACATCATAATAGCCGGAGCAGTGATAGCTATCATCATCTCGGTAATGGCTCCGTTTTTGGCATCAAGCAACCCGGACGGCCTGGATATGAACCTCATCAACTTGGTAGGTGGAGGGAATGAGGAGCATGCAGAGGAGTTTATAGGTGAAAGGGCACCCATAGAATATGAGGCACCAATGCCCGACTATTCCATAGAGGGAATGGGCAAGTTGGGTGAAGTGGTTGCTATTGTCGCTGGTACCTTATTGATGCTGGGGATATCCCTGGGTCTTGCTAAGGTACTTGGTAAAAAACAGGGGACTTAACGTCCCCTGCCTGCTATTATTTCATATACATAGTATACCTCTATCTGTATTTCGGGACATGATTAAACTTTATTGGGGCAAGTTCCAAAAGATTTTTAATTGAGTATGATCATATTGAGTATGGTCATAATTGTTCAACCGGCTTTTCCCGGAATGACTTATCAAGGAATGATTTTAATGCTCTTTGAACACATCGATATTAGATGTCTACATATTCAAAATCGATTCGTGCGCTCAGCCAGCCACGAATGGATGGCACAAGAAGACGGCACACCCACACCAGCCATAGGTGATATATACGAAGACCTGGCAAAGCACGAGATCGGGCTCATCATTTCAGGCTATTCCTATGTGAGGTCGTCAGGCAGGAGCAGCCAGCACCAGCAGGGTATCTACGATGACAGGTTCATAGGACCGTACAAACAGATAACTGAGCGGGTGCATAAATACGACAGCAAGATTGCACTACAGGTCGTGCATGGTGGTAGGCAGGCCCTGGTCACACCCGAGTATCCACAGACCATGGCGCCCTCTGCAGTGAAGGACTCATCATCTTGTAAAACGCCTCGGGCCATGACCGAAGAGCAGATACTGGGGACAATTGAAGATTTCGCCCAGGCAGTGCGCCGGGCACAGGAAGCTGGATTTGATGCAGTGCAGCTGCATGTGGCACACGGCTTTTTGCTTAGCAGTTTTATTTCACCCTACACAAACCGGCGTACTGACGATTGGGGCGGGTCTGTGGAGAACAGGACGCGCATCATTGCAAGGATTATCATCCGCGCCCGGGAACTGGTGGGTCAGGACTTCCCGATAATGGCGAAGATGAATGCCACGGATGGTTTTGAGGATAAAGGTCTGGATGCGCCCGAATGTGTAGAGATTGCCGTGGCACTGGAGCGGGCAGGAGTATGTGCCATTGAGGTGAGCGGCGGGATTCTTGAGGCCGGGGAGGTGATGTCCAGACCGGGGATTAATGCACCTGAGAAGGAGGCGTATTTCAAGGATTATGCCCGGATGGTAAAGCAGGCTGTGGGCATCCCTGTGATGCTTGTTGGGGGCATGAGGTCAAGGGCTGTGATGGAGAAAATGCTTGAAGGTGGTTACGCAGATATGGTTGCGCTTAGCAGGCCGTTTATTAGGGAGCCTGAGCTGGTTGTGAAGTTCAGGAAGGGAGTGCTTGAGGCTGAGTGTACTTCATGTAATGGGTGTTTTGATGAGAGCGGGATGAAATGTAATTCTGGTAGATGAAAACCTGGGATTTCGCGTGATTTTTATGCGAATATCGTCGCCCATCCACACTTCCATTGAGCCCATCCAAAACCTCCTGCAATTAAACAGGAGTATTTTATTATATAGGGTGGGTCCATTTTGAGTGGGAATTTTCAGAATTATTCGGAAGAAATGAATTTATGGAAAAATATATCTGGTATATGCAGAACTTATATTGTACTGGTAATGATGGAAGAAAATAATATTCAGGAAATTAAGAAAAAAGCTGATAGCTTTGAATCTCAATATACCAATTTAAAACAAGAATTTAAAGATTATATTGAGTCCAGTCGAAAAAATGAAGCGAAAATACAGCAGGAAATAAAAAAGGATTTTGTTAAACGATTGCTTGTAGTTGCAGATTCTTTTGATCGCATATCTAAACAGAATAATGATGCACATTGTGACGTAGTTAGAAAATATTCAGAAAATATAAAAGAAAATGTTGATGTGATTTACAATCAGTTACTTTCTGCAGCAGCTCTTACTCCAATAGACCCGGAAGCAGGTGATGAATTCGATGCGAACAAGCATATGGCCGTTGGATTGGAGTATAGTATTGTTTACCCTGAGAACTCAGTTATTCGCACAGTCAGGAAGGGATATAGCAGTGAAAATAATGTGGTTCGACCTTGTGAAATAATTGTCTCAAAGCGCCCAATAGGAGTGAATATCATGAAACTCGGTTCATGGAATCGATTCCTCAGATGGATAAATCCTTCAAAATATCTTCTGAAAGAACTGAATGAAAATATAATTGAACTTGAAGGTCTACAAAAAGAGAATATCGAAAAACTAACAAGGGATTTGAATTCTCTGAGTAATTCATTAATAGGTCTGGAAGAAAAGATTGTTTCAATCGAACAGAATGTATTACAACAGGATAATGCAAATGTTAACATTGATCAATGTCAGGTAAATAAATCATATGAAACTCACAATAATAATTCAAGCGTAAGAGAGATTGATGATGTTGAATAAAAATATTTTAGGTATTGATTTTGGAACAACCAATTCCAAGATGGCATATATGCTACTTGACGAACCATTGATGATACAAAACAGTGAAGGAAAGACGATGATGCCGTCCACTGTTCATTTCAAAAATGAGACTGAAGTAGAAGTGGGTGAAATCGCCAAGCGGAACATTATCGTGCATCCAGAGCGAACCATAAACTCAATTAAAAAGGAAATGGGGACCGACTTTAAAAAAAAGGTTGGTCGGTATAAATTTCCCCCTGAATATATCGCCGCACAAATATTTAATAAACTGGCAGATGATGCCGAACAGAGGCTCGGGAAACGGTTCAGGGACGCCGTAGTATCTGTCCCTGCAAACTATTCGGACGGACAGAGGCAGTCAATCAAAGATTCAGCAGAGATTGCCGGATTTAACGTCCTCAGATTGATTAATGAGCCAACAGCAGCAGCTCTTGCATATGGAATACGAGAAGATAGAGATCGGAGAATACTGGTATATGATTTTGGGGGCGGGACATTTGATGTAACGATACTTACTGTTTCATCTGGTTTTTTTGATGTAGATTCAAGTGCGGGGGAGCATAAACTCGGAGGAGATGATATCGATGCGCGCATTGAGAAGCATGTGACAGATAAATTATCCGAACAGTTTGGAATAAATCCGGACAAGGACCTGGCACTTCGTTCAACCATCCGTGAAGTCTCAGAGGAAGCAAAGATAGCGCTATCTTCAGCAAAAAGCACTATAATTAACATACCCTTTGTTGCTGAAAATAAACCGCCTTTCAGTATGGAATTTACACGGGAAGAACTTAATTCCATGATATCAGACCTGATCCAGCGTACTAAAAAGCCAATTGAACAGGCATTAAATGATGCTTCCCTTGAAAAAAATGAGATAGATGATATATTACTTGTGGGGGGCACAACTCTCATACCTGCAGTACGTGAATTTGTTATAGAATATTTTGAAAAAGAACCTCTAAAGGGCGATCCGTACGAAGCAGTTGCCCTAGGTACTGCGATCGCAGGTACAGAATTTGTAAAAATAAAATCAGGAATTGCGAGTAATATCGAAATAAGTGATGTAATATCAAGTTCATTAGGTGTGGTAACTTCAGATGAAAAGATTTCCAGGATACTGGATAGGAACACAAAGATTCCTATTGAACGTACCCGTAATTATACGAATGCATGGAATTTCGTAGATAAAGTAATAATTCCGGTGTATCAGGGGGAAGGAGAATTACCTGAAGAAAATGAGTTTCTTGGAGAATTCTGGATATCTATAGAACCTATGCCAATTTATCAGAACAAAATCGATGTGACTTTTGAAGTCGGAAAAGAGTTCGGCATTTTGCATGTAACAGCAAAAGATAAAGAATCCGGTAACCAGCGTACTGTGAAGATGGAGGCCAGAAGCAGGCTCTCGAAAAAGGACAAAAATAAATGGATGAAAAAACTTCTTGGTGTTGAAAGCGTACAGGTGAATATTAATAATTTATCGACAGATGATACACTGGCTCTTTATCTTAATCCATGGGAAACAATATTTGATCTCAAACAGGAATTGTTAAAGAAAGGCATTATGGGAGAAAATGAAACAATTTTCTGTAATGATATTGAGCTCAATGATGAACTAAAAATATCTGATACGAACATGGAAACAGGCATTTCAATAGAGATTAGGCAAAAAGATGAGTAAGAAAAAGAAAAAACTAATAAAATCAGATTCTTCGATTGCTGAGCAAGAAATATCGATATTGGATGATCCCTATTGGAAAGTATCCAGTATATTTGTGGATATGCATCGTGTTGGCAACTTTATCAGCAAGTTCGAGCGATTTGAAGTGAAGCATCCGGAATGGGTTCAAGATCTTATGGAAGGCATACCCACATATTACTGTGTTCTCGGTGTTGAAAAAGGAGCATCAAAAAGCCAGATTGAACAAGCTTATGAAAAAAAACTTGTTTTTTCAAGTTATACTGATGAGTTGATCGAAGAAGCTTTCGATGTCATTAGCAATCCAGGGTTTGCAAGAAAATATAATAAATTGCTTTCTATATTTGAACAAATAACTAAATCCATGCCTCTGCATGAAAAAAATGAATTAATTAAGAACCATGCTGACAATATCAATACTGAAAAGGAATATAATAGAATGGGATCAATACTTGAGAAGTATAAGTGGTATTACGTTCTATATATGCAAGGAATGCCCGACCTTTATGAGGTTGCAGGAATATCTCAGGATTCACCCGAAGAAGCATTTAAAAAACATTCAGATTCTGATTCGGAATTTATGCAGAAGATATTTTCTCTGCTCAGTGATAAATCGTTCAGGGAAGATTATAATTTTCTAATATATTTTACCAATACTCACACATACCTGGAAATTCTTGAAGAAAGGGAAATACACAGGAGAAAATGGGAACGAATTGATAACCAGTTAGTTGAGAAAATCATCCTTAATGCTCTCAATGAACCTTTCGGGATTACTAATATTGTTTCCCGGAGCAGTGAAACAATAAACAATAATAATGATTGGTCACAGTATCTTCCTCCAAATGAAGAAACTTTCCTTTCTGTGCTTGGATTGGAAAGGGATTCCCTTTCAGGTGAGAAAAAGGAGGTTGAGAAAACACTACGTGAAAAATACAGGTATCTGGAAAAAACAGCCAAGATCAACTTGGCTTATAGTGTGCTTAAGAACACATCATTAAGAGAGGATTATCTGTGGCTTCTTGAAAATCAAGAAATGGTTGATACTTTAAATGATTTGTTCTCAACTGAATTTGATTTAGCAGAAGATGATCCAGATGAAATTGAATTGGAAGATAATGAAATACCACACGAAATAATAAAAGCCTTTATTAATTCTACCTTAAATGAAGAAGAAAAGCCTAAGAAAAAGAAAAAACGAAACAAAACAATAAATCACACTCAACAAACTCTGGAGGACATGTTTGAGATATGAATCTGGCGATCAATTCTCCATGATAGATATCTTTGTTTTCAATTATAACATCAAACGTTGCATGTATCCACTTCAAATCTAAGGATAATTAACACCTTTTTAAAAAAACTCGAAGGGGCCAGACCTGAAATTAAACGATGGCAGAAACTTGCAGGGATAATACCTGCAAACAGCCTGAGGGAATTTGCCCTGCCAACCATGTTCGACCTGCTCATTACGACCGCAAACCGTCAGTTGTCTGATATAAGCTTCAGGTATGCATTAAGGGCTGTTGACATGAAGGATATGGTGGTAATTGACCTGTGGAATGCAGGCGAACAACGCCCGGTCAGACCCTTATCCGGCGGCGAGTCTTTCCTGGTAAAACTGTCGCTGGCCATGGCACTGTCTGAACTGAGCAGCGGGCGGTCAAGGCTGGAATCATTGTTTTTGGACGAGGGCTTTGGTAC
>JAGLRT010000159.1 GCA_023136155.1 Methanosarcinales archaeon | reverse complement strand
TAAGTTTATCTTTCAAAGTCAGGTACTATGAACTTCATTTTCATTTACATAACAAACCCAACAAAAGAAGAAGCAAGAAAGGTAGCCAAACATCTACTTGAAAAGGATTTGTTTACATATGCTAATATCTTTCAAATCGATAGTCTATATTGGTGGTAAGGTACAATTGCTGACGAGAATGAATTTGTTTTAATTGCATAAGCAATGGGAAATAATTTTGAAAAAGTGAAGAATGAGGTTGAAAAAATTCAATCCTCAAGTTATCCAATACTGTTCACTGTATTATAAATATTCTTGTAAGTTCAAACGAGAAGTACTTTGATTGGTTAATTTGTGTCATTTGGCACTATTTGGAATTGTTAAAATTTCCGTTCGATCATGTAATCTGCCAGGGCCAGCATAATATCCTTTGCCTCGCTATTGGGAAGTATATCAAGTTTTTTCTTCCCCTCAGCCACAAAATTCAAGGCTTTATCCTGGGCATAATCAATTGAACCTGAATCTTTCAACTTCTCCAGAGCATCATCAATTTCCTCTCTCGTAGCATCTCTTTTACCAAAAACATCCAGTTTCAGATTATTGTTCCTGGCATGGATAGCTATCAAGGTTTGCTTGCCTTCCATAAGGTCGCTTCCCCTGATCTTCCCCAATACATCTTCCGGTGTAATAAGGTCAAGTACATCATCAAATATCTGGAAACCCACACCTGTCAGGCGTCCGAAATCCCACAATGCCTGTGCCTGCTCAGGTGTACCGCCTCCAAGTATAGCCCCCATCTTGCAGGATGCCGCATATAGTATGGCTGTCTTTTTCATCACCATTTCCATATATTCGGCCTCGGTTACATCATTCCTTTTCTCAAAATTAATATCAGTCCACTGTCCTTCGCATATCTCAGTGCATGTTATAGACATCAGGGTCAAGCACTCAACCATCCTGGCTGCATCAGCATCGTTCTGGCTGAGAATGTGGAATGACTTGGAATACAACGTATCACCTGCCAGTATAGCACCAGACAGACCCCATTTAACGTGGACTGCCGGTATCCCTCGCCTGAGGTTGTCTTGATCCATGATATCATCATGGATGAGGGTGAAGTTATGGACAAGTTCAACAGCGGTGGCTGCAGGAATTACATTCTTTGGGTCCCCGCCAACAGCTTCCGTAGAAAGTATAAGAGATGCAGGCCGTAAACGTTTTCCACCTGCATCAAAGAGATATCGCATAGCTCGATAGAGCTCGTCAGGCTCTCCGATAGGCATCAGGCTCTGTATAGACCCATCTACCATTGAACCTCTTTTATTTATTTCTTCAAGCAAATCCATATAATTCCCAACCACAACACTAAATTATTCTATAAGTATCTCTTCACCGTTTCGCATAATATGTACATTCTCACCAAAAATATATCCTGCATCTTCTGCCATTTCAATATAATGACCATGCATTTCAATATTTCCGTGTGCGGGTATCACGTGTTCAGGATTTATCATCCTGAGCAATTCCCAGTGGTCTTCTTTGTACGCATGACCTGAAACATGAACATTATCGTAGATCCTTGCTCCACCCATTCTCAGTTTCGTTTCAAGCGAATACCGGTTTGCACGGGTCAATGGATTTGGTATTACATTGGCAGAGAATACCACTTTATCACCTTTTTCTATCTTGTAATCAGTCCCTTTTGAAGCTATCCTTGGCAGTATAGCGCCAGGTTCGCCCTGGTGACCTGTGACAATAGGCAGATACTTCTCCTTCCCATCATTATTTATGCGTTTTAAGGCCTTATCTATTGATTTCCGGTGGCCATATATCTCAAGATTTTCAGGGAATTTCAGAAATCCCATCTTCTCGGCAGTACCCACATACTTTTCCATGGAACGTCCCAGCAACACAGGAATACGCCCCATTTCAGCCGCTGCATCAATAATGGACTTTATCCTGGCTATATGGGATGA
>JAGLRT010000158.1 GCA_023136155.1 Methanosarcinales archaeon | reverse complement strand
GACGACACAGGTATATTCCATATTTTCTTACAAGTCCCTGTTTCCGACCGCATCTCTTACATTCATTAGCACCCCGGCCGAACTTCTGTTCTGTTTGAGCTACTGTTTCTTTATTCATGCCAGTACCTCCACGCCATATGCACTTTTAACATAAGTAATCGCATCTTGTTTGGTCAACTTATGGCTGTTTGGAACCTTTTGTTTTTGTATCTTACGCCTGACCACCCGATAACCAGGTCTGATCAGGGATACTGTTACATCCATACCAAAAATACCGATATTGGGATCATATTTCAATTCAGGAAAATCGGTATGTTCCTCAATCCCAAAACTGAAATTACCAGTATTATCGAATTGTGATTCTTTTAACTGGTTCTCAATGATTCCCAGGCTGGTCCTCAAGAAATTCTCTGCCAATTCACCCCTAAGGGTAACTTTACAGCCAATTGGTTCATGTTTCTTAATATGGAACGCCAGCATTGTTCTCTTGGCCTTGGTCCTTACCCCTTGCTGGTGGGAAATGGTATTGAGTATATCTTCAGCATTGTTAAGGTTCTCACCACTCTCGCCCACACCTATATGGACAGTGAGTTTATCGACCTTGGGCGTTCTCATCACATTACTCTCACTCATGGACAGCACCTCCCAGATTGAACTCAGGTTTATCAATTCCAACCACGAACACATAGTCCTCGATAGTCTCGAAATCAGTACCATCATCCCTTTTAAGTAAGACCATGTTGTGCCTGCTACTGCGCACCTTTTTTATATCAGTGATGCTGGCAATTTCTCCTGAATGGGTACCGCCAGTGATGACCGCCTTATTACCAGGTTCGTATTTGATATGCTTGTCTATACTCTTATCAGGTATATTCAAAATAACCGTATCGTTGGAATTATATTCATTGCTGGCAATGATATTTGTACCATCATGAAGGTTCAATTGTACCCTGGCACCTTTTACAGTAGTCTTGTTCAGTATCTTGCAAGGTTTCTTTGGATATTCCACATCCAGCTCATTGACCATTAACCTACCTTTAGGATCCAGAAGTATTCTGTAACTTGTCTTAACCTTAGGAACCTGGATTACATCAAATACACCCACAGGGAATTTGTGGTCTTTCCTGACGATCCCATCAACCAGCACATTACCTTCGTGTAAAATTCGTTTTGTTTCCCTCAAATTATCTGCCAGTTTCAGTATATCTCTAAGAAGTACACCCAATGGTAATGCTTGTTTACCTGAATGGGGGCCTGGATTGGGTTTGGTAATCCAGATATTGGTTTTCTTGGAGACTGACCAACTTTTTGGAGAAGCGATTCTTTTAAGATGTCTGCTCATTGTTATTCACCTCCTCTTGATAATGTTAGTTTTCTTAACTCATCCTTGAGGTCCAGCTTTGTTATCATCACGTTGGATGGGTGTATTGGTCTGGGTACCTCTGTACCGTCCGCTTTAGGTACACTAACGCCTTCCACCACAACTTTCGTGTGTTTCAGGTCGACCAGTTCCACCTTCCCTTCAGTACCAGTATGGTCACCTCGCATGACCATGACAGTGTCGCCTTCTCTGACAGGCAGGTTACGCTTGTTGTACTTTTCCCTCAAATCAGAGGACAAAAGAGCACTCATCAGTTTCTGGCGCTGGTGTAACCGTGCGTTATACCGCGCTTTGCGCTGTTTTCTTGGTTGTGTTGATTTTATCTTCATACAGCACACCTCACACTATAATAGAAGCAACAGATGCAATCTTAGTAAACCGCTCTGCAGCTTCCCTGGCCACTGGACCCTTAATATCAGTTCCCTTAGGTATGCCTTCATCATCCGTGATAACCACAGCATTATCCTCAAAAGATACCCTAAGCCCATCCGGTCGCCTGAACTCTTTCTTCTGTCGCACTACTACAGCTTTCAATATCTGTTTACGCATCTCTGGCGTGCCTTTCTTAACACTGACCACCAGCATGTCACCTATGCCACCTTTAGGATGCCTGTTCTTTACACCACGATATTTCTTTACAGATATGAGCTTTACCTGCCTGGCACCCGTATTATCCACGCAATCAAGCATGGCACCAGCATTCAAAGCACGTGGTACATTTGCTTTCATACCTCTCATTTCGTCACCTCGATCACCACAAAGGTCTTGGTCTTGCTCAAAGGCCTGCATTCTGCAATCTTTACCTCATCTCCCTCTTTTGCATCAATGCATGGAGGGTTATGGGCATGAATCTTTGATTGTCTCTTCTCGTGTCGCTCATATTTTTGGATGAGCTTCTCGAACATCCGTTTCACCACAACTGTCTTATCCATTTTACTGGCCACTACCGACCCGGTAAAAACCTGGCCCCTTACAGATAATGTACCATGGAAAGGACAGTTGATGTCAGTGCACTCCCCAGAGGGAGCTTCGACGTCCAGCCCTATATTTCGTGTCATTATTATATACCTCAATATTCGTATTTTAGAGATTTACTCTTCGCCTGATAGTTTTCTTGAACTTTGATTGAATGCGGTTTTCGGGTTGTGAGAGCAATAAAGTTCCATCCACCCTTACCCACATATTTGTGTCTGGCAGGTAACGTCTACCATCACTCGCGGGTATAGTGAACATGAATTGAGTATGGGACTTGGGCACAGTCTTAACGCGCCTGTCACCCACATCAATGCGTATTGTGTTCCTAGTTTCGTCAATCACCTTTCCTCTAATTCCTATTTGAGCAGTGTTTGAGCAGTCCACCACCTCAGCCTCAAGCCCTATCAGTTCATGGTGGATGAGGTTTTGGGGTGTAATCTGCATATTACCCCGATTATTCACCGATTTCTGTTTGTATGGTTTTGACCCGTGCAATAGCCCTGCGTATTTCGCCAATACGACCCGGGTTTTCAGGTGCACCACCAGCTGATGCCATGGCACGTTCCCTTATGAGTTCAGCGTTGAGAGTATCAAGTTCATCCATTCTCTCTTCACGGCTCATATTTTGAATCTCATCCACTCGCAGTATGGCCATCACTCATCATCCCCTTCTACCTTGTGCATTCTTTTGGACGGATGCCAGTAATCATAACCTTCATGCTTGTGCTCTTCAACACCGTTGTTGTCGCGCGTCTGCTCGCCAACCGTAGTTTCGCCCTCTGGCTGTGTAGCAGTTTCAACCGATATTTCGGCTGGTGCCTCGTCGGTCGCTTTGGTTTCTTCCACGGGCTTTGCTTCAACAACCTCTTCTGGTTTGTCAGCTGCAGGTGTATCGTGTGGTCTGGACATTGGATGCCAGTCCATGTTATCATGCCTGTGCTCCCAGATACTGCCGACCTGTCTAAGATTGGCCATTTTAGCCTCCTTTTTATCAGGAGCCTTTTCGACAACCTCTTTGATACTTTCCTTTCCTTCAGGTTCAGCAACTTCAGGAGCTGTCTCTTTTAGCATATGGAACTTCCCGGGAAGTACTGTGCCCGGAGGTACGATGCGTACACTGCAACCAATAGCGCCTAATTTCTTTACTGCCATGGCATAACCCGAATCCACCAGTTCTTCAGCAGGCTTGCCTGCATGTTTAATATAACCATCAACCATCTTGGAAACCCTTGAACGAGGACCGGTAAGTTTTCCAGAGATTATAATCTGGCAACCCAGTGCCCCTGAATCCATGATACGGCTCAGCATATTATGCCCCGCTTTCCTGAAATACCATCCTCTCTCAAGAGCATTTGCCAGGCGGTTTGCCATCATCTGTGCATTGAGTTCAGGTATTTTTACCTCCTGCACCTCAATCTGTGGATTGTCCACATTGAAAACATATGACATGTCCCTGGTCAGGCGCTGTATGGTCTTACCACCTTTACCTATGACCATTCCTGGTTTCTCTGCTAACAGAGTTATCTGGGTGCCCATGGGTGTACGGTTCATGACCATTCCACCGTATCCGGCACGCTCTAATTGCTTGGTGAAATACTCGTTGATCCTTGCCTTTGTCAGACCGTCCTGTACGAACTTTCTCTCAATTCCCATGTTCACTGCACCTCCTGGAGTACTACTTCTATGTTCACTGTCTCTGTGTTCTTAGGTGAAGAGGTACCCCGTGCCCTGGCCCTGTAACCATGTATCACACGTCCTTGTTTGGTTGAAATGTGACTGATCTTCATACGCTGGGGGTCAAGCCCCTTATATTCAGCGTTTGCCTCTGCATTTACCAGTATTTTGATAAATTCCTTTGCAGCTTTCTGTGGGTACCTGCCGGCAGCCATTGGACCCCTTCGGTGCCCCATACTATCATTATGTCGCTTAAAAGGTACTGCGCGTTGTAAAGCAGCCACTTCCCCAAGATAGTGCCTTGCACTCTCGGTCTTCATACCCTTGATGGCCCTGCATATCTCCCTGGAATGCCTGGGTGAGATATGTAATTCATGACCCATTGCAGTAGATGTAGTTTCCGGGTCTGCCTGAACAGAATATTGAATTCTTGACATCCTTTTTCCTCCATCACTTCAAAGGTACGAACTTGCTGGACTTGGTAGCACCAACACCGGCTGAACCGTGGCTCACGCGCCTACGGGTCATGGAATACTCCCCGAAATAGTGCCCCATCATCTCTGGTATGACCTCGACCTTCTCGAAGCTCTTACCATTATATATCTCCAGATTGAGACCTACCATATCAGGAAGTATAATCATATCCCGCCTATGCGTCCTGATGGTGGTCTCACCATCCTTGATCTTCTGCATTATCTTTTTATGTTCATCGCTAAACCCACGTTTTATTGTCCTGCGCTGTCTTGCAGGTATAAGTTGGGAAAAATCTTCAGTGCTTAATGTCTTGAGCTCATCAACGGTCTTTCCGCGATAAGTATATTCACCTTTTCTCTTTGGGAGTTTGGTGGATGTTTTCTTTGCCATACCTTCTCACCTCTTTCCTGTTCGCTTTGCAGCTATCGAACCAACCTTTCGGCCCGGTGGCGCTCTTCTACTCACTGTAGTGGGTTTTCCTGGATGCTGCCATCCGCCGCCACCAAATGGGTGGTCTATGGCGTTCATTGCAACACCACATACCCGGGGATACTTTGCAGCCCTTGTTTTCAGTTTATGATATTTCTTTCCAGCTTTGACAAATGGTTTATCGGTCCTGCCGCCGCCAGCCACCACACCGATGGTAGCCTTGCACAGCGGGCTCAACCATTTCATCACACCACTGGGAAGCTGTACCACACTCTTGCCCACATCATGGGCTACCAGCACAGCATATACACCGCTTGAGCGGGCGAACTGTCCGCCATCTCCCGGTTTATTTTCAATATTACATACCAGCACACCTTCAGGTATCTCGCCCAGAGGCAATGTATTGCCAGCCTTGACCTCGGCAGATATCCCGCAGGAAATCTGCTGTCCGATTGCAATACCTTCGGGTACGAGTATCAGTCGTTCTTCCCCGTTATCCAGTTTCACCCTCGCAATGGGGGCAGACCTGGCAGTGTCATGCAGAATTTCGATGATATCCCCGGTGACTGTTTGGTCTTTGTCTACCTTAATGTGTTTAAGTTCAGCTTTGAACCTGTGGGAGGGTGCCCGGTACGTAGGTGTCCCTTTTCCTCGGTTCTGTGAGATAATTCTCTTTCCCATACCTTTCACCTCTCCTTAGAATATACCAAGTTTTGAGGCCAACTCACCAGCAGTATTGTCACCTTCAAAGGAGACGATGGCCTTTTTCTTGCCTTTCATGGTTATCATGGTATTCACGCTGATAATGGGGATGTTGTAGAGTTCTTCGATCTCCCGCTTTATCTGGTCCTTGGTAGCGTTAATATCCACTATGAACTGCAACTTGTTGTTGTCCTCTATATTATAGGTCGCCTTTTCTGTGACAAAAGGATGTTTGATGGCAGACATTTAAGCCATCCCCCCCAGTGCCTGTATGGCAGATTCGGTCCAGATGGTCAACCTGCCTGCATGGGTTCCCGGTGCCAGCAGTTCTGCGTTCAGCCTGTTGACCATTACTACATCCACTCCAGGCAAATTCCTTGCTGCCCGTACGATGCCATTATCCTGGCCCACTACTATAAGCAAACTCTTTGGTCTCTTGTACTTGCGACCGCGTCTCTTGCCGCCGCCTGCCCTGATATGCTTGCCGTTCTTGGCACGCATGACATCCTGGAATACATTGATGGTTTCCATGAAGCCTACAACATCTTTTGTGGTCAGAACATCCTGGAACTCATCCACAGCAACTATGGGCAGTTCTGCATCGAACCTGTGCCCGCGCTGTTTTGTCAGTTCAACATTACCAGTAGCCGCTATTGCCGAATTGATGGCTTTTAAGCGTTCCTTTTTATTGATCTTCTCAGAGTAATCTTTCTCCACTTTTGGTGGATGGGCTTTCCTTCCGCCTCTTGCCTGGGATATCCGTGCAACCCTGTTGCCGTTCTTTATCCTTGGCACCCTGGCAGAACCTCTGCCTGGACCCGCGTTATCTGCTGAAGTCTTCATACCGGCATAAGGGGTAGGACCGTAAACCTGCAACCTGTTAGCCTGAGCAGCCAGTACTGCCTTTTTAATCAGGTCAGGCCTGTAAATTTCATCAAATACTTCAGGGAGCTCAATTTCACCTTTTTGCGCTCCTGTTAAATCCATAATTTTTGCCTTGCTCATCTATCTCACCCCTGTTTCGACTCCACACTGATATGTGAAATCTGTGGCACACCTGTATTCTTGATCTTAGACCGGATTCCCGGTCTCAACCTGACAAGACGCTTTTTAGGACCAGGTACACTGCCCTTGATGAGCAGATATTCGCCATTCACGTCTCCATAATTCAAAAACCCGCCTGCAGGAGTTACTTCTTCACCGCTCTCACCGATCTTGAGGATACGTTTATTATATTCAGTCCTCTGGTGATAGCCAGTCTGGCCCAGTTGAGGTACCCTCCAGCTTACCCTGGATGGATTCCATGGTCCGAGTGTACCTATCTGCCTGAGACTTCCCTGCCTGCTATGCTTGTGTTTCATCAAATTGATATGCCATCTTTTGACAGGCCCCTGTGTGCCCTTGCCAATAGTTATGGCAGAGGTATCCACAATATCGCCTGAGTTAAAAACGTCAGAAACAGTTACCGATTTGCCCAGGATGGATTTGGCATATTCAAGCCTTGCTGCCACATCTCCGCCTGTAATCCTGTTCTCCATCACATCAGGTTTTTTCTTTGGTAAGCTTGAGATCAGGGATGGTAGTGTATAAGTAATTACATGTATATTTTCCACTGCACCTTCTTCTACCAGTTTATCAATACTGGCAAGAGCTTTGTCCGGTTTGGCTTTCTTTGGCCTGACCAGTTTTCGGTCCAGTGTTGGATCAAGTTCATTGGATAGAGCTTCACCGAGTATCTTTGTGCCGTAGGGTCCTGCCTTACCATACACCCTGATAGCTGCAATCTTCATAGCAGGTACTTCAAGCACTGTTACAGGCACTGATATTTCCATACCTTCTGTAAGGCTTTTCGGCTTATCATCCATCATTATCACATGGCTCATGCCGACCTTGTATCCTGCAAAACCGCCCATTTTTGGTTTTCCATCACTTTCGGACCATGATCTTATTGTAGGTACCTGACTCTTTGCCCTTTTTCTGGGACTGAATGCCAGAGAACCTCGCCTTGGTCTGTGTACGTTTGCCATTGTTTTCCTCCTTAATCTCCTGGAATATGCTATTAATCGCGATTTATTACCGCTTTAACCCTAGTACCTACCAGGTTCAGCATTGACAGTGTGGCCCAAACGGCTTCTTCTGTCCTTACGGTTGCTGTGCCCTGTCCGGGTACGGTATTCAGTGTTTCACACTGATATTTTGAGAGGTCTGTACCCTCTCTTGCTAATATGGACTCCACACCCTGTTTGGGTGAACCGAATACCACAACAGTATATGACTTTAACCTCGCTTGCCTGCCCAATTCTTCAAGGAACGGGGTATCAAGTACCCGGCCTTCCCGTGAGGTGGCCAATATCAGGGCATCCTGTCCGGATATCCCATCCAGTACCCCTGCAAGGCTGTCTTCAATTGCTGTCCGGTATCCCCAATACACAGGGATATTGTCCGTTTCTACAAGTTCAACTTGTATCGGTCGTCGCGAAAAGATCCTGACATTGACACGCTCGCCCATTCGCACCTTACTTAAGGAAGGTTTGAGGGGAACCGGGCTATCTACACCGATATCGACCCATGTGACTGTGTCAGTTCCGACTTTTGTCTCGCTCTTCTTTGGTCTTGGGACCACGACCCCAACGCGGAATTCTCCATCAGTGAGGTCAGATGATTTTGATGCTGTTGGATGATGTGGTGTACGCAACGGAGGTAATATTCCGGCGTACTTCAGCTCCTTCTGGAGTGGAAACAGGTGTTTTCGCAGATACTGGGGAGTTTCTGCATATCTTAGCAACAGGTCTATGTACCGGCTGTCATCGAACTGCGAATCCCGGTAGATAATAATATTGCTGACCCGAAACACCGATGCCGCCCTTGCGATCTGGCCAACTTTGTATGCCCTTATTCTCTCATCCCTTGTCTCTGATGTCAGGGATGAAGGTATAAGTATTGTCAGATTTGACCGTTGTATAACCGCTTGTGAAGGTATCATCTATACTTTCCGGTTATGATAACAGTAGAGATATATAAGTGTTTGGCACACGGGCAGTAATCTTATAACCTATAATAGAATTCTGTTAATTGAGGTAATTAATATGTGTTTTGTTGATTCGAGTACTGCTGATAGTGTTGATATGAGTGGCATGGCCATGTCAGGCTATAAATGTAATGCATGCGGAAATAAATTCAAGGGTATGGGCTCCAAACTGTCCTGTCCAACCTGCCAGTCCACTGACCTTAAAAAGATAGATTAAATATGCTCATCGAACCCATTGAACTTGAAAATGGCACTGCTGTAGGGTTAAAAATGGATATGGAATATGCTCCATTACTGGTCATAAAAGCACCAAAAGGTTTTATCATGTGCGGCTACCTGAATATGGATACGGCCCAGCGGTTGGGTGACGTGGCCGTAAAAGTAACAGGTGTTGGCAGTTTTGATGACGTACTGGCAGCCAGTGTGGTAGAATCCACAACAGCCGCCCAAAGCTTAGGAATTGAAGAAGGAATGACCGGTCAAGCAGCACTGGAACTCATGTTTTAGCAGCTACCGTTTACGAAATCAATCATTATTGATAGAAATATCCTTTTAATCTTACCAACAGCAGCTGAGATGTGTTTTAATCTTAATAACTATAGTGTGCCGTCGCAACTTTAGACTCTATTCCAATGCATAATAATATTCACCCACTGATTTTTGCTGCCGATCCAGTTTAGAATCAGGTTTGTTCACCCTGGGCCTTCTGGTCTCGTCATCCCGCCTGAATGTAATATTCAGGTTCTTTAAAAACAGGTTCATACCTTCACGCATACCAAATGGCCCGTGGACCTCACCTATTACTCCCGGTTGTCCCTCAAACACCACAAGCCTCTCGGACAGCATGTCAATCATATATATATCATGGTCAACTACCATGGCAGTCACGTTATTGTTCTCAGCGAACCTGCGGATAACCCTGGTTGCCAAGGCACGCTGTTCCACATCCAGATGTGCACTGGGCTCGTCGAAGATATACAGTTCAGCATTCTTGCCAAGACAGGCAGCAATGGCAGCACGCTGTAGTTCACCGCCCGATAGTTCAGTCAGTATCCTATCCATCAGGCCGTCCAGCTGCAGCGGCTTGATTATCTCGGTCTGGTAATAACTGGTATCGAATTTGGTGTTAATACCACGCAGGAAGTCCCGTACCTTTACGGGATAGTCACCTTTCAAGTACTGTGGCTTGTACGCTATATTAAGGTCAGTCTCAAGACTGCCAGTAGTGGGTGTTTCCTCGCCAGCCAGTATATTGACAAAGGTGGATTTACCAATTCCGTTTGGTCCCACAATACCTATAACCTCACCCTGTTTTATTTCATTACCCAGCGTATCGCTTCCCACCACAAGTTCGAACCCGTCATCTCCGTATTTCTTGGTGAACCTGCTAAATTCAAGCAGGGTGGGAATATCTTTTTGCTCCCGCGGCGGATGCTCCTCAAACCCGATAGCCTCGGTGCGCAATCGTACGTTCTCCTCTGCCAGAAAACCATGAAGGTACTGGTTGATGGCTACCCTCACACCTTTTGGCTGAGTGATTACTCCGTAACCGGCAGGAATTCCATAGGCTACATGTACGGTATCTGCCAGCTGGTCCAACAGGGCCAGATCATGTTCTATTACCATCACTGCACTAGTTTCTGCCAGTTCCTGAATAATACGTGCCGAATTGATACGCTGGTATATGTCAAGGTAAGGACTAATCTCGTCAATGAAATAAAAATCTGCTTCCCGGCCTACACATGCAGCCATTGCTACTCTTTGAAGTTCACCTCCGGAGAGGTCTTTAATGTCCCTGTTCAGCACATGCTCGATCTCAAGCTTGCGGGCCATTTCGTCCATGATGCCTCTCTCATCGGCCTTATTGAGCAATTTTGAAACTTTCCCTTTCACTGCTTTGGGGATGTTATCCACATATTGCGGTTTATGGGATGCTTTGATATTACCTTCTGAGAGGGTCTTCATATATTCGTACATGCCTGAGCCAGAATAAATTTCCAGCACTTCGTCCCAGTTAGTGTCGTCTTTGCCCAGATTGGGCATCATGATACCGCTTAAGATATTGACGGTTGTTGATTTACCTACTCCGTTGGGGCCAAGTATACCTGTGACCTTGCCCTGTACCGGTGTAGGCAGCCCGTACAGTGCAAACCCGTTGGCTCCATACCTGTGCACAGGGTTGTCCAGTTCTTCGGGCAGCCCTATAATCATAATTGCATCAAAAGGACATTTTTTGATACATATTCCACAGCCTACACAGAGTTCTTCTGATATTACGGCCTTTCCATCCTCACCAATAACTACGGTCTCGTCCCCGGTACGTACCCTGGGACAAAAATTAATACATTCGTGACCGCATTTTTTGAACTGGCACCTATCCTTGTTAACTATGGCTATCCTCACAGATTACACCTCAAAATGGTTCAAAGAGGAGGGTTGAGCAGTAGTGTCCAGATTACAAGCCAGAAAATGACGGCCATGAACTCAACATAGAACCAGTCCTTTTTGCCGAATTCTTTCAAATCCAGTCCTATTAATGGGTATACTAAGCGCTGGGCATAGTATGAGATAATTATCACAAAGACCATGATAGAGAACCAGGGAAAATCAGTACCATCCCCCAGGCTATAAAAACAGAAAAATCCGACAGCTGTCCCTAGTAATGCTGGAACTACCGTCTTAATAATTCCTTCTTTATGGAGTTTTCTCTTCTCCTCTTGTGTCTTTTCCACTGGTAAATGTGGAACAGATGGAACTGGTGGTGATGTTTCAGTCACTTTTGCCTGTTTTTTAGCTTTCTCACGCTTGGCTAATGCCTGCTGCTGGCCTGCTGATTCCTTGGCCCGCCCCCAGAATCCTTTCTTTGCACTTTTGGTTTTATTGCTCAATGGTCGTTACTCCATAAATACGATTTGACCTAATAGACTTCGGATACCTTATATGCTTAACTGTATTAAAACCCGGTTGCTTTTTCAATGGAATATCATAGTCCCTATACCCTGGTCAGTGAATAGTTCCAACAGTATACTATGAGACTTGCTGCCGTCAATGATATGTATTTTTTCAACACCCTTTTCCACAGCACTCGCTGCTGAGAGTACCTTGGGAATCATTCCTCCGGCAATGGTACTGTCTGCTATCATGTCCTCGATACTCTCTAATTTGATACGTGAGATGCGGCTGGATTCGTCGGCAGGGTCCCGTAGCACACCTGGCACATCGGTCATGAGTATGAGTTTTTTTGCCCGCATTGCTGCAGCTATGTCGCCAGCCACGGTATCGGCATTGATGTTCAGGCTGTTGCCCTGCTCGTCCACTGCAATAGGTGCAACGACCGGAATGTAACCCTTGCCTGCCGACATTATGAGTATCTCCGGATTGATAACTTCAACATCACCCACCCAGCCCAGGTCCACGTCATGTTCCCTGCCTTCCACGATGACGCGCTGGAGGGCTTTTTTCCTGGCCATAATGAGCTTGCCGTCCTTGCCTGAGAGCCCCAGGCCCTTACCGCCATAGGTACCAATGGCGGATACAATGCGGGTGTTGATGTTACCCATCAGTACCATGCGGGCTATCTCCATGGTCTCGTCATCGGTGATGCGGAGTCCTGCCACGAACTCGCTTTTTTTGCCCATTGATTCCATTTTCTCGGTAATCTCGGGACCGCCGCCATGTACGATGATAGGATGGATGCCCACATAGCGCAGGAGTACTACGTCCTGCACAATGTCTTCCATAAGCCCAGGGTTCACCATGGCATGTCCTCCTACCTTGATGACCATGATCGAGTCGTGAAATTCACGGATATAGGGGAGGGCTTCTATCAATATCTGCTCGCGGGTTAGGTTCATGTTGCGGATGCTCCGAGTTTTTTGGAATTATATGTGGTGGAGGGATATAAAGGTTTTAATGTTGTGGTGCTGGTGGTGGGATGAGGGTTGGGTGTATGGACTCATGTCAGTAACCTGATTTAGATATAAATTCAAAGGTGTACAGACGAGGTTGGGTGTATGGACTCATGTCAGTAACCCCCTGCAAGAAGCAGTTGACATCAAAACTTGCGCATGTAGCTTGATAATTTTGGTAAAATCCCAGAATTCAAATGAATGATATTTGCGAATGACAGGAAGTAAAGATTTAAAATAGAATCTCCAAATCCGTGTTCAATCATAATATTACTCTTAACCCATGACCCATGTATTGTACTTCATTTGAAATGAAAAATACTTTAAATAAATAGATCAGATGAAACTTACATGAAATACTGGCAGCCCAAGTACGAAACAATGCATCGAAGTGATATTGAGGCACTCCAGTTAAAACGGCTAAAAAATGTGGTAAAGAATGTTTATGACCATGTACCTTTTTACAGGCAGGCATTTGGAGATGTAAGGCCGGACAATATATCCAAGCTGGGAGATATATCTAAACTTCCCACCACTAAAAAGAGCGACCTGCGTGAAAACTATCCTTTTGGTCTGTTCGCCACCCCCATGGAGGACGTAGTGCGGCTGCACGCATCCAGCGGTACCAGCGGTAAATCCACAGTAGTAGGTTATACGGCCGGGGACATCCAGACCTGGAGTAACCTGATGGCACGCAATTTTACAATGGTGGGTCTCGGGCCCGATGATATGTTCCAGAATGCAGTCAATTACGGCCTGTTCACAGGTGGCCTTGGCATCCATTTCGGTATAGAGCGAATCGGTGCTACAGCAGTACCCAGCGGTACAGGCAATACCAGACACCAGCTTGAGATGATGATTGATTTCGGTGTCACGGCCCTGCACTGCACGCCTTCCTATGCCCTTTATCTTGCAGAGACTGCCAGGGAACATGATATGGTGGAAAACCTGTCCCTGAAGATTGGCTGTTTCGGTGCCGAACCCTGGTCTGCCAATACCAGACGGGAACTGGAAGAGGCACTTGGCATCGATGCTTATGATTCCTATGGTCTGTCCGAGATGTTTGGGCCCGGAGTTGCTTTTGAGTGCAAGGAGAAGGACGGCTTGCATATCTGGGACGACCATTTCCTGGTCGAAGTGCTGGATAAGGACGGTGAGAGTGTGGCCCCTGGTGAACGTGGCGAATTGGTATTGACATCGCTTACAAAGGAGGCCATGCCGTTGATACGCTACCGCACAGGTGACATTACAATAATCAGGGAAGATGAATGCCCGTGCGGACGCACCCATACCATACTTGAAAAGGTGGTAGGCAGGGCTAGTGATATGCTCATCGTACGCGGTATTAACGTGTTCCCGTCCCAAATTGAGGGCGTGCTCATGGACATTTCCGAAGTGGGTGACCAGTTCCAGGTGGTCATTGACCGCAAGAGGCACAAGCTTGATGAGATGCATATCAAAGTGGAACTTACTGACCGGGCCTTCACAGGTGAGCTAAAAGACCTGGAAAACCTCAGGTGCAGCGTGGAAGATAAGTTGAAAACCGTGCTCAATCTCAGGACACTAGT
>JAGLRT010000157.1 GCA_023136155.1 Methanosarcinales archaeon | reverse complement strand
ACACTAGTGGAACTGGTAGAGCGGGGCGCCATACCCAGGACTGCGGGCAAGGCCCAGCGGATAGTTGACCTGAGAACAGAATATTGAACCGTGTGTATTGAAAAGTGAATATTGAACAGTCCGTCAATGGTGAATGGAATATAATTATTTGGAAGGTGTCAAAAGATAGTGCCACCCTATTTTTTCAATTGATGTCAAGAATATATGAGCATGGTTCAATAATGTTAAACTCAAATCGACCATTTGAAGAATATGGTTCCCTCTTAAATTACAATGTTATTCTACCTCTGCCGGCTATTTTAGGATCGATTAAGTCATATGAAAGTGGGTCAAAATTGGTGGGAAAAAGGGGTCCATTTTCAACGGCAATCTTCAATTTGACAGAAACTTTAATATCCACTCATAAGTATTGTAACTTCAAACCTGAGGATTTGTTATGATTGACATAGTTATACCAAAAGGTAGTCTGGAAGAGCAAACATTGATGCTGTTTAAACAGGCAGACCTTCCCATAAAGAAAACGGATAGGGAATACAATCCGAAGATAAACGACCCCCGGATAAGCAGGGTGAAGATACTCCGCCCCCAGGAGATAGCCAAGTATGTGGAACAGGGATATTTTGACCTTGGCATCACTGGTCGGGACTGGATAATGGAATCGGAGAGTGATGTTGTTGAGGTTGCAGACCTGCCCTACAGTAAACAGGGTGCAGGTAATGTAAAGATAGTTATCGCAGTTCCACAGCAAGATGATTCCATTAAAAGCGCTTTAGATATCAAACCCAACAGTCGGGTATCCACTGAATATCCTAACATGACACGGGCATTTTTCGATAAACTGGGCATACCTGTGGAGATTTTCTTTTCCTATGGTGCAACTGAAGCAAAGGTACCTGAATTGGTGGATGTAGTGGTTGACCTGACCGAAACCGGTTCCACGCTCAGAAAGAATGGCCTTAAGATAGTGGATGTAATTGCCGAGTCCTCTACCAAGCTCATTGCCAACAAGAAAACATGGGATAAACCCGAAAAGCGCAAAGCTATTGAGGAGATAAGGACCTTGTTGCTTGCCGTAATAGAGGCAAGGGGGAAAGTGCTCATCGACCTGAACGTACATGAAGATAATCTGGATGCGATGGTTGAAGCGCTCCCTTCCATGAAGAATCCAACAGTGAGCAAACTTTATAAATCAGATTTCTATGCAGTTGAAACTGTGGTCGATAAAAGTGAGATTAATATCTTGATACCGAAACTGAAAAGTCTGGGTGCAGAGGATATTCTTGAACTGGACATCTCAAAGATAGTACATTAAATCTCTTTGATACGTAGTTTCGTAATCAGGTCAAATCGACCTATCGATCTGTGTCCGTTCAGGCATCTACCTATCCGCTTAAATACAGTAGGCTGAACCGGGCATTTAGATGCCGCTAACCAAATCATATAGGGCAGCCTTTGGATCTTTTGCCTTGACAACACCCGAGGCCAAGAGTACACCTACACTGCCCAACTCAATGGCTGATTTCAGGTCCTCTCCTTTGCTAATTCCTGCCCCGCATAATACTTTCACGTCAGGGTTCACCTGCCGGACCGCTTCCACAGAGCCTGAAACCACTTCCGGGTCTGCCTTGGATACCGGTATGCCCGAACCGATGAGTTCAGGTGGTTCTACGGCCACGTAATCAGGTCCTAATGCTGATGCTGCTTTGGTTGTGGTGATATTGTTGGTACACACGATGGTGGTCAGTCCCACACGGCGTGCCGCCGACAGGGATGCATCAATGTCTGCCAATCCCAACCTTCTTTCTGAATGATTGATGAGTGTGCCAGTGGCGCCAGTTTCTTTTATGGTTTCTGCCATGATATGACCAGTGAAACTGCCCGCACCCACACCGTCCAGATGCTGCGAGAAAACGGGAATGTCAACACTGGATGCTACCCGGTATATATCGGGTAATTGCGGTGCAGCCACGATATTTGCTCCTGTGTCTTCAGCCACGTCCCTGCATGCCTGTGCAATGACAACTGCATTACTGCCCGTGCCTTCGGTGTATGTCTTAAAATTAAGTACTATTAAAGGTCTATCCATTGTATTTTCCCCATGAATGGTCGATAGCATTAAATCACCTCATAAGGTTCTTATCATTTTTGGTTGTATTGGGGATAAATCAATCTGATTTAATAAATAATTGTGTAATTATATTCCATCAGACGGGCTTCTATCGAAAAGTATAAACAATGTTAAGATTACTATTATCATTAATCATCGAATTCATGTCGCTTTGATAAGTTTTGCAATTGGTAACTAAAGTGGGGAAAAAGGGGGATTAAATATCCCCCATTCACATATTTGATTAGTTCATTTTGACTATCCTTAAGTATTACAAGTAATAAATAAACGCAAGATGTCAAATTCATGTACGGGGGCTGACGCACTTGTATTCGGTGCCCTTGACTCAGGGGTATGCCTTGCAACTGGTGTCCCGGGATTCCCCATCACAGGGATAATGGAACTGCTGCTGGATTCCAGTGTGGAAGCGCGCTGGTCAATAAATGAAAAGGTTGCACTGGAGGCGGCCCTTGGCGCATCAGCAGTAGGGCGCAGAGCAGTGGTTATTGTAAAACATGTGGGTATGAACGTACTGGCTGACCCGCTAATCACTTCAGTCAACCATACCATTGGAGCCGGGCTGGTGATAATTGCTGGTGATGACCCGGGAACCCAGCAGAGCCAGAACGAACAGGATTCACGGTACTACGGTCTGATAGCCGAAGTTCAGGTCTTTGACCCATCTGACCCGGCAGACGCTTACAACAGCATGTGCCAGGCGTTCAGGTTATCAGAAGAAGTAAGCGCTCCAGTAATAATCCGTACCACTGACAGATTGAACATTGAGAAAGGAGTGGTAGAAAGAAGACCGCCTATGCAGGTGGAATTCCAGAAATTTGACCGAGATATCTGGTCATATACTATGAAAGGAAAACACCAGCGGTTTCATGCTTCATCCTATCCCAGGATGCAATATCTATCTGAAGAGTCAGGGTTGAATGTCTGTCATGAGAGGGGTAAGAAGATCGGTATTATCTCTTCGGGTTATCTTTCCACACTGGTGGAACTGGTGTTGTCTGATAGCTATGAAGATGTCTCGCATCTGGCACTTACTAGTATCAACCCACTCCCTGTAGAGGTTATCAACTGTTTTATAAAACGCCATGAAAGGACATTGGTGATAGAAGAGACCGAAACTTTCATTGAACATCAATTATCCTGCATGGATGTGCTGGGGAAAGCTACAGGACACATTGGACATGGAAAGGTGGAAGTAGCAGACATCATCCAGGCACTGGAATATATAGACTGTGATACTATCACTCTATCGATTACTCCTGAGACTATCGCAGGCCGCGGTTTTTCCAGGAGTATATGTGATGACTGCCCTTATCATATGTTATACAAAGTCCTAAGGACAATGGAGGTGCCGGTGGCAGGGGATTTAGGCTGCTCGGTCAGGACCGCTTCGCCGCCCATGGGGGTAGTGGACATTGCATATTCACTGGGGTCATCCATTGCCACAGGCACAGGATTTGATCGAAAAGGTGTAGCTCTTATAGGGGATTACGGGTTGGTACATACTGGATTGCAGGGGCTTATCGAAGCCGTTCACCATCACAGGGACGTAATGGTGGTGGTGCTCCAGAATAAAGTTGCTGCTCTCACAGGGGGGCAGGACGTACCTGACATGACAGAAGTGGTACGGACATTAGTGCCCGATACCAAACTGCTGGATGTTGAAAATGTTACTGAAACTGAACTGGCGGCGCTACTTAATGCTGAACTTGAAAAGAGTGGGGTATCAGTGCTTCTGGCACGCGGCACATGTACAATGTATTGATAACGTATGACTTTGGTGCCACAGAATTAATCCGGCATTATGATTTCCTTTATAAAATCATCCAGGCGTTTGCAGGGTATGCCTCTCTTGGCCTGGGTACAGTCTTTCACCTTTGCAAGCAGGTCGCATAACTGGTCATGATTCAAGTCATATCCCATACTATGCACGATACCTTTCAATGCCTTAGTGCCGGTATGTTTGCCAATTATCAGGCTGCGTTTACCGCCTACAATATCAGGTGAGAATAGTTCATAAGTGCTGGGTTCTTCCATAATGGCAGCCACATGGATGCCGCTTTCGTGTGAGAAGGCAAAATCGCCGACCACAGGTTTGTTCTTTGCCAATTTCACTCCTGAGTATTCCACGACCATCTTTGAAAGTTTGGTCAGGTTTTTGGTGTCATACCTATCGATGCCGTACTGTACCATCAGTGACATCAGTACTTCTTCCAGGGAGGCGTTGCCTGCCCTTTCCCCGATACCGTTGACAGTAGTATGGAGTTGCTTGGCACCGGCTTCTGCTGCGGCCAGGGTGTTTGCGGTTGCCATTCCCAGATCGTTATGGCAGTGTATGCAAATGTCGGTTTTGATATCTTTCTTGATTTCACTAACGAGATGATATGAAGTGGTAGGATTAAGTATTCCCACAGTATCGGCAATGCTCACGTAATCGGCCCTGCGCTCTTCTGCCATCTTGAAAACGCTTTTCAGGACGTTGATATCTGTACGGGTGGCATCCTCGGCAGCGAACCGCACTGTAAGTCCGTGATCCTTAGCATATTCCAATGCATCCATTGCACAAAGTGTGGCTTCAGCACATGTTTTATGATATTTATATTTTAGGTGTAATTCAGATGTAGCAATGAATATGCTAACGATGTCCACTTCACAGCCGATTGCAACATCAATGTCAGGTATCAATGAGCGGGACAGGCAACATATCTTTGCATCAAGACCCATGTTCGCAATCTCCCTGACCGTATCCCGTTCGGTCTGGGATACCACCGGGAAGCCAGCCTCTATCACTTCGATGCCTATGCGGTCAAGTTCCTGAGCCATTCGTTTTTTCTCGTCTTTTGTGAAGGCTGTCCCCGGAGTTTGTTCACCGTCCCTTAAAGTCACATCGCATATCTCAATGTCGCCGGGTTTTTTTCCTAAAAGTTCGACCAGTTTGTTCCTGGAATATTGCATGATAGTCACCTTAATAATAAAGGTCATTAGTTATTCACATTATAGGTAAGGTTTTCGACATAACATTAACAGGTTTTAATTATAATTCTCGAGCATCCTTTCGATGCACCCTTATTTGCGAAGCTGTCTATCGATTATGCTGAAAACTCTTCCTAATATTCAATAATTTGACCATTTTATAAATTGCAAAAAGATTCATATTCAATGAGTGCCTAAAATAATATGGGGATATTTAATTTCATATAAGGAAGTGAACAAATAATTAATTTAGAAAATATTTTATTGAAAGATGTAATGACAAGAGGGGTTATCACAGTTCCTATGGATATTCCTGTGAAAGAAGTGGTATACCTGATGACGAACCAGCACGTTTCTGGTCTGGCCGTCATTGACCATACTGGTGAGATTGTGGGGGTAATCTCAGAAATGGATATTCTCAAAACGGTGGAGGATGAAAATCTGCTGGATGAAACTGTCGAGTCCATTATGAATTACTATGTCCAGTCTGTAAAACCTACAACTTCATTAAAAGTAGCAGCGGAGATGATGATAGAACATGGTTTTCACAGGTTAATAGTCCTTTCAGAAC
This sequence comes from Methanosarcinales archaeon, assembly GCA_023136155.1. GTDB lineage: Archaea > Halobacteriota > Methanosarcinia > Methanosarcinales > Methanocomedenaceae > Methanocomedens_B. The sequence goes on along the minus strand of JAGLRT010000157.1, from coordinate 5,698 downwards.
CAGGAGTTGGCGCATCAAATCGTCCTATCGGGATATTAAGTGCCAGTGATATTGTCAAAACAATATCACAGACCCATTAGCAAATATATCCGTAAGTCAGTACCGTCTGTCAGCAGGTAGCCGGCAGAACTTTGAGCTTAGCTGGGCATGTTCCCTGATGATATCTGACTTGGTCAACAACCCCAGCATCCTGGTGTGGTCATCCCGGTCCACAACAGGTAGCCGTCCGATAGTATTGTCAAGCAGTTTCCTTAGTGCGTATTCAAGGTTCTCATCTTCATAAGTTACCACCAGTGCGCGGGTCATTATATCCCCCACCAGCACAACATCCCGTTCGTCAATAGGTACTTTTTCTGCATCCTCGAAAGTGACTATGCCTACCAGTTCCAGATTGTCCAATACAGGATAACCTATGTGGCGGTATTTGTGTATAAGGTTCAATACGGTTTGTACTTTTGTAGCAGAACTAACGGTAATAATATCAGTGCACATCACATCTTTCACCGTGACCAGTTCCAGTACATCAATGGTCATCTCACGGCGGTGGGCAGGGGAGTCCATCCGTGTAGGGACCTGCTTTTCATAAATAGACCATTTACCTGACATAACGTATGCCAGTGTTGAAGCCAACATCAATGGCGGCAACAGGTTGTAATTCCCGGTTAGTTCGGATACCATGATTATTGCAGCAATGGGTGTTTTTGCCACTCCTGCCAGCAATGCTGCCATGCCTACGAGCACGAAAGTAGAGTATTCAACCACGATAGTGGGGAATAAGGTATGGAATGTAATTCCTAAAACGCCCCCCAACAATGCACCAACCACAAGGGTTGGGCCGAACACACCACCACTTCCACCACTACTGATAGTAAATGACGTGGCAAGGATCTTTGCGAATATTAGTAACATCAGCAATCCCATTGCGAGTTCCTGGTCAATGGCCAGCTGGATAAGCCCGTATCCCACACCAAGGCTCTGGGGTATGAAAAACGCCATTATACCCAGCAATAAGCCACCTAAGGCTGGCTTGATATGTTTTGGTATGGCTAGTCGCTTGAAGAAATCCCTCATTCCGTAGAAAACATGAATATAAAAAATCCCTGCAGCTGCAGCTGCAATACCCAGCAGTGCATAAAATATGAGTTCGTTAGGATGTGTGAAATGGTAATCCGGCATTGAGAACAGGGAACCCCAGCCAAAGAACGAGCAGAATATGGAGTATGCGACGGTTGACGAAATAAATGCAGGCACAATACCCTCTGATTCCGAACCCTGACGATACAATACTTCAATCGCAAAGATTGCACCGCCCAGGGGAGCCTTGAATATACTACCGATACCAGCCGACATTCCACATATTACAAGGATACGCCTGTCCCTGTCGGTCAGTTTTAGCTTGGTGGCAAGTATTGAGCCAAACCCAGCGCTAATCTGGGCTATTGGTCCTTCCCTGCCTGCACTACCACCTGAACCAATGGTTATCATTGATGTAATGGCTTTGATGAACGGTACACGTGTGCGTATTATGCCCCGTTGCCGATGGTAGGAATCTATCACCGAGTCGGTACCGTGACCTTCTGTCTCCGGTGCAAAGCGGTAGACCAGGAATCCTGCAAGAAGGCCACCTAATGTCGGCAGAAGTATGAGTAATAAGCGGTTGGGGTCTGATAGGGGCTCAACCAACAGGTCAACGTCACCTCCTGGTGTGGTGGGATAGTATCCGCCTATGCCGCCCAGCAGGTAGTATGTGGAATAGTACAGGCCCGCATAGAATAGCACGGCGACCAGCCCGCCAACTACACCAACCAGCGTACTGAGCAAACCCCATCTCTGGACTTCTTTTAGGTCAAGTTCAATTAAAATATTTTTTATTTTATCCGCAAAATCCATCATCAACACCCACCAACTGAGCACAAAGGTCTAACTGGTAATCGAAAAATATTAAAAAAGGAATAATTCGATACTGAGAATTGTATTAAAGGTAAATGTTGAAATGTCCATGGTGCAAGTGTGTTATCAGTACCCGTGTCTTTGACCTTCTTTAAATTCTGAATCTATTTCGTGCCCCATGATAAATAAGGTTAATGTAATTCCTCCAGTAAGGGATCAAGAATTTCTTTTTTGAAGAGAATCATAAATATTAATCTATCATTGATTGTACAATTGGCTTAACATAAAAAGGTTTTTGGAGAAAAAATGGAGACAAAAGAAGTTATAAACCCTCCCCCCGGTTCCGGTGGAAAGGGGATGCAAATAAGAGAATCAGCAATAAAAATATTCGATGGCGCAGCGAACGCAGGCCATGATATCAACCATTCATTAAGAGTCATGGACTTGTGCGCCCATATTTGCAACATTGAAGGGGGTGACAACGAGATATTGGAAGCTGCGGCACTCCTCCACGATATCGGACGTTGTGCACAACTCAAGGATCCAGCAGTTGACCATGCAACCTTATCTGCGCAATTGGCACCCGATATACTTAGTAATGCAGGCTTCCCGTCTCAGAAAGTACCTGCCGTGGTATATGCAATAAAGCACCACCGCTACAGTTCCGGATTAACACCGGACACACTGGAAGCAAGGATACTTCAGGACGCTGACAGGCTGGACATTTCCGGGGCTTTGGGTGTAGCCATGACCTTTACATATTCGGGTGCAATGAACCGTAAATTGTACCATTCCAGTGACCCCCTGGCCGGGCACAGGCAATTGGACGGGGATAAATATGCACTGGACCATATCCTTTCAAAACTTATTCAGCTACCACGCTCAATGCATACCGTAACGGCCCGCCTGATGGCTGAAGAGCGCAACAGGTTCTTGAATGGATTTGTGGAGCAATTGGTAAACGAAATAACATTTACCAGGAGGCAGGCAAATGAGTAAACCGGAAACCCCCATCCTGACCGTGGACATATTAATCGTACAAAGTGGGAAACTCGTCCTGATACGTCGCAGTAATCCTCCGTACCAGGGCCAGTGGGCACTGCCTGGAGGGTTTGTAGAGGTTGGTGAAACAGTGGAAGAGGCTGCTATGCGTGAAGCACACGAGGAGACCGGACTTATTGTGGATTTGAAGGGACTGGTCGGTGTGTTCTCTGAACCTGACCGCGACCCCAGAGGTCATACTGTTAGTGTCTGTTTTGTTGCACTGGGCCAGGGCACACCGCAAGCGTCATCGGATGCACAGGATGTGGCGTTGTTCGAACTTGACGACCTGCCCTCTCTGGCATTCGACCATTTGAAGATTATCAATACGGGTCAGCAGAAAATGCGGGAACTTATACTTCAAGCTCTGTATTGATGCGACGCAGTACTTCTAACATCATACTCTGCACATCTTCGGTATGGCTTTCACTGGCGTCCTCATCTTCCATATCCAGTAGAGTGCTTATGTTTGTCGTAATTTTATCCAGTATGTCAAGCATCTCGTCTTTAGTAATGAGGCCGCTGTAATATGAATAAAACAATGTAGTGCCTGAGCGCACCAGTTTATTCTTGAACGAAGCCCTGGCGTTGGAGACCTCCTGCCTTGAATATGGTTCATTGCAAAAAGGCACAAGCTCGGGCAGGTTTTTTCCAATCCAGGTCATCTCGCTGCGACCCTGTACGTTTTTGAAATCTGCACAGAGCCTGGCGATAACCCATTCCCTGGCTGTAAGATGTGTAGTCTGTTTTAAAAACCGTGTGACTTGGGAATGGTCTTTTTTTTCTATTTTCTTGAATTTTTCGTACTTCATGGTATTCCTCTCGTTGTATGGCAGCCATTGTATTACATATAATCTTACTTCATATGCTTTAAATATATTATGGACAACATTTTAAGTCCGATGAAAATACTGCTCCCCATTGACGGGTCTGAATATTCTAAAAGGGCGGCTCAGGTAGCTTTGAGAATAGCTAAACTACACTCGGGCCAGATTTTACTTTTGCATGTAATAGCCCCTTCAGGTCAGGAAAGGAAAAAGTGGATGGTGGAAGGGGGGGAAAAACTGCTTCAGGTCTATAGGGAATCAATGGTGAACGAAGGTCTGGATGAAGCTTCCATAACCACTCTTATTGAAAACGGGGACCCCGCCGACCAGATAATTGACACCGCAGAAATAAAGGGCGTGAACAGGATAATCATGGGCACCCATGGCAAGACAGGAATTAAAAAGCTGGCAGGTAGTGTTACCGAAAAGGTGCTTCGTAATTCAAAGGTGCTGGTACTGGGAGTACCACCAAACTATGAAATCTGAAAGATTTTATTGAAGATGGGGGGGTTAGTTAATATGACCGGGCCGTATCTGGCAGGTGTTGATATTGGCGGCACAAAAATTACTGTAAGTCTGGCAAACACCAATGGAATTTCAGTCAAGGTTTACCAGAATGCCAGGCTGAAAGGCAGTCATACGGCAATACCTGAACAAGTTGATTTCCTGATTGGATATGCCTGTGACCAAATAAGAATTCAACCAGATGATATCATGGCTGTGGGTGTGAGTTCCTGCGGTCCTTTTACGAAAGAAATGGGTCCGGTGCAATTGGTGGCGCCCAACCTGTGCGGCGGGCTTGTAAAAGATAGAAAAATTATTCCTAATAACTGGATCCGAATACCATTAGAATCGGTCCTGTCCCGGCAGTGGGGCACTTTGAAGATAGAGAACGATGCTGTGGCTGCAGTTGTAGCCGAACGGCTGTTCGGAGCAGGCAGGGGTGAAGACGACCTGGTATATGTCACCTGGAGTACTGGAATCGGTGGTGGTGCCTATATTGATGGCAGGCTGATACATGGCAAGAACGGAAATGCCCCTCATATCGGACACATTTATCTGGCAGGGGGGGGTCCACAATGCGGTTGCGGTAATTTCGGGGATATGGAATCACTGGTGTCGGGGGTGGCTATTGCCCGGGATTATGGCGAGAGAGGGACTGCAGAAAATGTGTTCAAAGCTTACCACAGTGGTGATTGGAAGGCTAAAGAGATAATCAGCAAGGCCATAAGGAACTTTGCAAGGGGACTGGCCTCCATTAATGCCATACTGGATACTGGGGTTATTGTGGTAGGGGGCAGCGTGTTCATGAACAACATTGATATTCTGCTGCCCGGTGTTAAGGACGAGTTTTACAGGTCGTTCCCTGTGTTGTCAGAGGGGGTGGATATAAGGCCGTCCGCACTTGGTACTTACCTGGGGGATATGGCTGCTTTGAGTCTGGTCATGCCTGATGAATGGATACGAAAATGGCAGGAAAATGCGCTGTGGGAATTGGCACCTCCAGCGGTTGTGCTGGATAGGTAGTGGCAGGGTACACTTTCCATAATCATGAGCCTTGCTGGTTCTTGGATCAGGTGGTCGATTCCCGCGATTGAGCTTAGAGGTCTTCGTTGGAATGATTCTTACCGTGTGCAAACGTTAAACATAGGTGTCATCGTCGAACTGGAGGTTGTTCATGTCCCACTCCTGAAAGGAGACTTGCTCAGAGATGCCTGCCTTCTCTGCAATGTTTCTCGCACAATCCAGAAACTTGGGGGACAGATCAACGCCTGTGACATTATTGTATAGTGAAAATGCAGTCGTAATTTTCAGAAGCAGAAGTAGATTTTGTCCGAAGAGAGGATTTAGTTCAGCTTGGGAATTAAAAAATTGGATCAGGGCAAAGTTAATATTGCTAAAGACGTATAATTTCACTCACTTTCCGCATGTCTCTCATC
>JAGLRT010000156.1 GCA_023136155.1 Methanosarcinales archaeon | reverse complement strand
GGACAGAAGAAAAAGGTTGCAATTGCAGGCGTGGTCGCCATGGAGCCTGCTGTTATCATTCTTGATGAGCCCCTGTCCAACCTTGACCCAGCAGGGGCCAGTGAGATTATGGAACTGCTCAATGAATTAAAACATCTCGGAAAGACCATCATCATCTCCACACATGATGTGGACCTGGCATCCAGATGGGCTGACGTAGTGTACGTCCTGAAGGAGGGGCAGATATACAGTTCAGGCCACCCAAGCCGCATTTTTTCAGACAGGGCACTTATGGAACATACGAAATTAAAACTCCCTGCCATAGTTGAGACTTTCAGGGAATTTGAAGCCAGGGGCATTGCTGAAGGGCATGTTCCCATGACACTCCTTGACCTGATGGACTCGATGGAAAGTCCCTATATCGGGGTCAGGTGTGCAGTGGCAGATTGTGATATCCAAAGGGGGCAGCAAGTAGGGTTGTGCATGCAGGAAGGCACCATATTAGCAGCGCTGTATTCAGAACAGGAAGCTAGCGGCAAGGCGCTATCTGATGCTGCCGCAGGGGATGAAGTACTGATTGAGCATGTAAGGGGCTCACTTTCTTCAAAAACCGGTCGTATCCTGGTGGTCCAGATACCAAGGGTGATTGAAGGCGGTTCAAAGAATGTGGATATTGAAGAGGTCCGGACATTGCTCAATGGGGCAACTTTTGATAAAGTAGGTGCTATGGGTACTTCTGCCAAGGTTACGGCTACAAAGGCAGGAATACATCCGGATTTTGATGTGGATGTCATCCAATCTGTCATGTTGTCAGCACTGCGGGGTCTGAACTGTCTGGTTTTTGCCAGCGGCGGGATGGCTGAACTTGTGAAAAAGCGAGTGGATGAGCGCAACCATAGCGGCCATCGTCATATCCAGTGCAGCATCGAAAATATTTAGTTAGATGGTATATACAATCTAATAGCTATCACTTTATTATCTGGTAAGCAGTGATTTTTGTAGGAATATTTCCCTGCACCAGAGCAGCAAACTTAAGATATTTGAACAAATTGGCTGCCTTGTACCTGGCAAGACATAAGGGTTGCAGTTTTATGTGCACTCCAGTATTGCCCTTTTGCTGACCAACGATTACGGGAAAAGGTATGCTATAAAGTTTGGAATATACCTGGGAAAGTAAAATGGTACTAACTTGACCACGATTATTATGGTCATGATATTAAGGAAAAAAATTTGTCTCAACCTTTTATTTTCAAACAGGTACAATACCACGATGAATAAGGGAATTGCTGTAAGGGAAAAATAGACCATCAGGTTGGCACTTAGCAGTATACTCAGGTTTGACAGGGTAGTCATTATAATGATGAGTGAGGTAATCTCTCCAGCACTGTTTTCTATCCGGGTGCCGATTGAAATGTAGGAAAGGACCAGTGTCAGTCCCAGAATAGAGATGCTCACAAGGGTTATGACATCTTTGTAACCTAAATGCCAAAGTGAAAGGAAAAGGGACAACAAAATGGTCATGGATGAAATTGACATGCCCAGCAGTCGCATGGTATTCATTTCTTTGTTTATGGTGATTCTTTCTTTCTCCCGGTAGTCCATATAATCTCCCTCATAATACAATATATGTACACTATTTACATGGCTTACTGAGAATATGAAATAGGACATATGCCGATTAGATATTGTAAAACAGAATAAACATTATATGAAATCATCCCTTAATAAACATAGGTGGTTGATTTAATGTTACATAATTGTACTATGTGTCATCAGGAAAAATGTACTGCAAATGACTTGCAACTATGTGAATTTAAAGGTGACGATTTTCATGATTGTCTGAGATACAAGGTGAAGAACCTCAACACTGAATTCACACAATTACGTTAATAATGCTGTTGCATGCAAGTCTGCAGTATCTACGAATTATAATTTCCCTATAGCTATCAACGAAAAGGATAAATATCATCGAGCACATCCTGAAAGCCGTCGTATGGCTGAAGTTTAGTTATATCTCGTTGTCCCGCCTTAACTCAGCCTGGTTAGAGTGCGCGGCTGTAGTTTGTTCATGCACCCTTTTGGGTGCACACGCGCAGTAACCGCGATGCCCCCGGTTCGAATCTGGGAGGCGGGACTTTATTTTTTGTTCAAATACATATCGAAATACTTATATTGAAATAATATCATAGATTTTTATAAGAAGTGTATTGCAAGTATATGGAATTATACTTAATTAATTTAAACTAATGATTATTATGAATTTAAGGTGGATTAGTGAATGAGAAAAGAGATTGTTACAGTGTTGACTATTTTTGCAATAATAATTTTGATATATAGTATTGCGAAACCGAGCCATTTGCATCAAGATATTAAGATGGAGTATTGCGGTGGATGCCATACTGAGGATTCCATCTTACAAACTCATGATTCTGTAGATCCTATGGAAACAGGATGTGTAGATGCAGGATGTCATCCTGAAGCCACAGCCGCGTTCAGTGTTCATACAGAAATGGTACCAAATGAATGCGATCGGTGTCACGAGTTCGGTGGAGAACCTATGTATTCGGAATGCAATCTATGTCACGGAAGTTATCATCAATTAGAAGGTAGAATAAATATTGAGGACAAAGCTTGTGAAGATTGCCATGAAAGCCATTCTCTCGTGACTGATGATGGCTGTGCCAAATGCCATATTGATGCATACAATGATCTGAAAACCAGTGGTGCCAGCCATTCGGATATTAATGGTCGTAGTTGCTATGCCTGTCATGAAGTACACATGAGCATACCTGATTGTCTTGACTGTCATGGAGAGATTGATCACAGTGGAACTATAGTTGACAAAGACTGCATAAAATGTCATCAGGCGCATATGCCAATGGAAGTCAGTTTCGGTTCTGATACGACTATGGAGCTATGTATTGAATGTCATCCCGGTTCAGCACAGGAATTCGTGGATAATCCATCCAAACATTCAGACATAAATTGTATAGAATGCCACCAGGATCACTTCCAATGGAGTCCATGTATAGACTGCCATGAGGGTGTCCATACACAGTTAACTGGATCAGATGTGGAAAAATGTATAGTATGCCATGGTGAAGCCCATTCACCTTCAAAGTATTAATCGGCAATACCGGGTATCATATAATTAATTGTGATGCCTGGTTAATTTCTTTTTTTTGGCACTCGATATTTATTTATCCTCAATTGTCTTTCAGGTAACCATGGGAATTCATTGCCCATGATAGAAATCTTTAACTCCGATAATAAGTACTATTTACTCCAGTAAACCATTATTATCCATCTTATCCGGAGAA